>JAHFEN010000011.1 GCA_023248455.1 Microcaldota archaeon
GAGCTGAGTCCGTTGCGCTCGAGATAATTGATGAAATGGAGCGAGAGGTGCGCAAAGTCTATCCCCCAGGATTCAAGCTCACAATTGTGATGGCTGACACGCACGCCATGCTCAACCTCATGGACAAGATGAGTGTTTACGGGTATGACTCATACTTGGGCTCGTTTGAAAGATATGCGCTTTCGAAGGGCTTGAATGTGCTGAGGCTTAGTGAAATAATAGCGAAGAAGCACATTGAACCAAACGGCGTGAAGGAAGAGCTTGCGCTTGTGCAGCATAGCGAATACTGGCCGATACTCGTAGCTTCCGCAGGAAAATACTATGAAGGCGATGACAAGGAGGCGGGCGCAGAAGCGTATGTGGAACGCAGGCTTGCCGAAAAACCGACCCTGGAAAAGGTATTCAAAAACAGTATTTTCCTAACTTATAACGGACCGCGCTATGATGTTCTTGCGCCTGACTTGCCAACAATCTACCCAATCGCGAACAGGAAGAGAACGAACGAAAAACCATGGTTCGTGCTCGACTAAATGAGTGCTACGCGGAATTTTTCCTAGGAAATGTCGTCTTCCAAAAAGCTTATTTACTTCCTTTAAAACACGGCAGCGTCGACGAAGCTCACGCCACGACCCCCTATTAAACATTTTCTATAACTTATGGTATTCTATCGTCTATTTAGGTGGACTGAAAGTTAAAGAAGGTTTGCAGGCAGCATTCTAGCTGCGGGCAGACGGAAACACCCTATCCCGGAAGGTTCATCGCTTCCCATTCCTTGTAGATTGTCCCGTATGAGTTGTCTTCAAGGGCGTTAGCGGCCTTCTCAATGTAAACATCGTACCAGTACGGGCTCTTGTCAGAATGGAATTCTTTTAGTTCGTTGTTGGAAACAAAAGTATTGTGGGAGACGACATGGTTAACGCCGCTTATCCAGATGCCCGTTTTCTGGTTGTTGTTTGCCGTGTTGTAGGAAACCGTGTTGTTGTTGCCGTCAATGCTAATGCCCCAATCGTTCCCGTTAACCGTGTTGTATGTAACAGTATCGTAGCTTCCGTCAACGGAAATACCGACATTATTGCTGTTCTTGTCATTGTCCGCAGTGCCGCTCACAATATTGTAAGAAATTACGTTATTGTCTTTCCCACCTTCCCAATTTCCTGGCGATACATCTATCCCGTCCTTGTTCTCCTGCAAGATATTGCCGGAGATTTCACTGCCGGCTGCGTTGGTCATCCTGACTCCCACGCCATTATTTCCGATTGTGTTGTTTACGGCATTGCTGTTTTGGAGGTAATGGAAGCTTATGCCGACTCCATTTTCCATGATGGTGTTGTTTGAGACAATTATGCTGTCCGATGAATAGGTGCCGGTGGAAATGCCCTCCTCGCAATTTTCAACAGTGCTGTCTGCTATGGTGATATTATAGGCGCCATCAGGCAAAATTCCGGTGTGGATGCCGGTAATAGTGCAGTTTTCAATCCGGCCGTTTTCTGCAGAGTACAGACTGATTCCAACTCCATAACTTTGTTTGGCCGCGTAATCCGAATCATTCACGCGGCAGTTTTTTATCACAAAATATTTGGAGGTTTCAGAGATGGCTATGCCGAATTTGACATATGGCTCTTTGCTGGTGTCAGATAAAGAGGCATCAATTGTCCATCCCGCAAGGTCTATGACATACGGGTCATCCTTTGTGCCTGAGCCGTCAATCACCCCGTTTGCCGAAGTGAACTCGTCATCGCCTTTGATAAAAATCGGTCCGCCCTTGTAGGTCTCGACAGGCTTCGGAGGCGACGGAGCTATGTTCTGAACGTTATCCTGACCGTGATCGGTATAATTCGGGGTGTAATTTTCTGCATAATTTGGAACGTTATTTGAGTTGTTCTCCGATGTGCATCCAAACATCAAAAAGCCCAATAGAACAATAATCGCTGCAAGCGTTACTACTCTCATTGAACCATCGAAAGACTGGCGGACTTTATTCTTATAATCTTATGGTTGGCTTGCAATAGCGGGCTCTACCAAAACCAAAAAGAAGTTTTCGTCGTAAAGAGAAGCCAATCTTTGCCCCTTTCCGTTAACTTTTCACCGGCTCACGCCATGACCCCCTATTGACCATTTTCTATAACTTATACTGTTCTTGACACTAATTTGTTCGTATGAAAGTTAAAGAAGGTTTGCAGCTGGCACATCATCACTTTCCTTTCTCAAACGCGCCTTCGTGGCTGCGCAAAAAGAAAGCGAATAAAACAGTCATGGCACCCAGGAACAAGAACGCCAGCTGGAGCGAGACATCCGCCAGAAAGCCGACAAGTGGATACAGAATCACCAGTCCCAACCTTTCAAGAAGATTTACCGATGAAAGAACAGCGGCGCGTTCCTTGCTTTTGATTTGAAAGTTGATGTAATGCTCGAAAACCGGCTGCCGCAAAGCCCGAAGTGAAGTTATTGCAATTATCGCCACAAGGGAAAGCAGGAAATATTGGGAAAAAGCGACGCTGAAGTAAAGGACCCCTATTGCAAGCGCCGAAAAGTAGAGGAACTTAGCAGGCCCGAAAAGCCTTTCTATTGCTGTTACTTTCCACAGTAGGAACATAGAGACAGCGTTGAAGCCGGCAGCCACAAGGCCGAAATAGGCTATGTCCGTGCCCGAAACTCTCAGTAGCGACTGGTAGAACCAATACATGAAGAAGCTGAGCATGGAAATCATTGTCATATCGAGCGCCAGGCTTCGCAAACGCGGGTTCTGCCGCAGCGCCCTTATACCATCCAGACTGCCTGTGGCAAAACCTTTGACAGACATCTTCCTTTTTGGCTCCCTGATGAGTAACACCACTGCTGCTGCAAGCAGAAATGGTATTACAGTAAGGAAGAACGGCAACAGCAGTATGTCTGGATACGGCATTATTTTGAGTCCTGCAACAAACGAGCCAGCCGGAAGGCCTATCACTGCCCCCGCGGTTTCGGCAATTGAAATGCGGGCAAACACTTCCTTTGAGTTCTTTTCCTTTTTCAGCTCCTTGAGGCTGTCAAACACAAGGGCTCTGTCCGCTCCAGACAAGAACGCAGCTCCGACGCCCCATATTATCTCTGCTGCTAGGAACACAAAGAAAGCTGGCTGGAGGACAAACACAAATATGCCAAGAACGGTCAGAAGAAAGCCAGTAATCAGCGAAAGCCTCCTTCCGAACTTGTCTGCAAAAACACCGGTCGGAACCTCGGCGAGCACTATGGAGAGGCTGAACGCTGACTCAAGCAAGAATATGGCGGCATAGTTCAGCTTTCCCCAGTCCAAGAAAAACGGCACCGCTATGGCCCCAAAAAATGTCAGGCTTCGCAGGAATGAGACAACATACATTTTGCTTATGTTGTCAGCCATTCTAACCACTATATTACTTCTATTTCACCAAACTCTTCACAGCCGCAACGAATTCTTCTGCTTCTTCTACATACTTCTTTGCTTCGGAGTAATGGAACGCTTTCTTTCCATAGTCAGCGCCGCTCTTGTCTGACATTGCTTTCTGTAGCAGCCGTAGAAAGCGCCTGTTCTCGCTTCCAATCTTTCCCTGCTGCAGGACTTTTGAGAACATGGCTGATGCGTCATCGTGCCTGGTTGCCTTCAAGCGCAGGAACTTCAGGCTGATGGCATCGTTCGCCCTGATGATGGCATGGATGGCAAGAGCGCAGCATACGTTTGCAGCGCCCTCATCGCTCTCTGCAAGGGCAAGCTTGTCCTTTGCGGAAATGAGCCACTCCTCAGCTTCCTTAATCGCCCGCTCTGCGGTGTCAGTCATACAAGCCTCACCTTCTTCTTGTCTTTGAGAAAATCATCAAATTCATCCTTTGAATCAAACGTCAGGGGCACAACTTTCACGCCGTATTTGTCAATCATACCGTATACAAGGGAATTAGCATCGATTTTCCTTTTAAGAAGCAGTGCAACGTCAATGTCGCTTTCGAGCTTTTCCTCGTTTCTTGCCACGCTTCCGAACAGATAGCCTTCAGCCACTCCCTCCTTGGATTTGATGACTCGCTTCAGTTCCGGAAGGGACAGTGCTTGTGGCGATTTGCTCAAGGAAAGCATTTTTGCCACAAGCTTCGAAAATGGGCCGTCTACGTATGTCACTCCCCTGCTTTTGCCCACAAGGGTTACGTTGACAATCTGCGCGCGCTCGAACTTCTGGACGAGCTTCCACGTAGAAGTAAAAGGGAGGCCTGCGGTCTTGGCAAGCTCGTTTATGGTGAACTGCCTGCCTGAGTAGGAACGAAGCGTTTCAAACAGCTGCTTTGCGCCCTTGTATGTGAGAAGTTCGAATGCTTCCATGGCAATCTATCCTAAACGGGATAATGTTATCCCTTTTGTGATAAACCCTTATAATTGTTGCACAAAAACGATCTTCGTCGTAAGAGGCAGCCAATCCTTGCCCGTGAACTACCACGGGCTAAAGCCCGTGGCGTCGCGGGTTTAGAAGAATTCTGATAGGCTTGCCTGCGCCTGGCTTCTCTGCGCCACCTTGAACTCAAAGTCTTCATGCGTCCAGTGTTTTCCCTGCTGTCTTTCGATGTAGAACTTGACTGATTCTGAAGTGACCCTGCCAACTGACTCAAAGAAATAGCCCTCAGACCAGAACCGCTTGCCCCAGAGATAGGGGGAGATGCTTGCCCAGAGCTGCGCCCTCAGCACTCTTGAAGAGTAGCCCTTGAAGTGCTGCGCAAGCTCCGCAGCGGAATATTTCCTGCAGTTGCCAACAAACAGGTGCGCATGGTCAGGGCCAAAATTCACTGCCAGAACTACCAATCCAAGTTCTGCTGCCTTGTCATAAAAGCACTGCTTGCAGAGGATTCTCACCTCTTCCGGTACAAATGCATCCTTCCTGAAGTTTGGAGTGAACTGCAGGTGGAAATTGCTCTCCCCAACACTGTGCCTGTGGCGCAAAAACTTACCGTCAACTTTTTCAATCTTGGTTTCACTAGACATACACTACAACTCCAGCGGCGGTGTCAATGAGGCGGCGCGCAGTGCCGCCGCGCCGCTGAAGCTATTTTTCTGAAGAAGATAAAGAAGGAGAGCCAGCGATGCTGTATCCACCCGCTAAAGCGGGTAGGGGTTAGCATATCGCTTCACTAAAAAGCTTGGAACGCAGGGAAGGAGACAGTTTGTACTTTCGGGAAATTGTATCCTGAACCTTCTTGAGCTCCGTTGCATTATACACGTTATTTCACCAATTATAATATGATAATGACGATTTAAAAAGCATGCAGTAGTGATGGGCAAAAGAAGTAGTGCTGGCAGGCGCAAATATCAGACCAGTATTTCCTCGCCAGGCACTCGCCTGAAAAGCTGCACGTCGCCTACGTGGTCAGCCCCTGCGAGAAATCTCACCAGTCTCTCGACCCCGAAGCCGCCTCCTGCTGATGGAGTGAGCCCTTTTTCAGCAAGCGAAAGATAGGGGAGGTAGCGGGACTTGTCAAGTCGGTCACGCCCTATTTTCCGCATTATTATTCCGTAGTCGTGCTCGCGCTCTGCCCCTGACAGCGCCTCGCCGAACCCTTCCGGGTATAAAAGGTCGTAGTTCAGGTAATGCCCTGGCTCATGCGGGTCCTCCTTGTCGTAAAACTCACGCCGGTGGCAAAGCGCCCAAAAAGGCCCTGTGGAGTCAAGCGAGGCTGCAATCTCCCAGTCGTCCCCGTACTTGGAGGCAAGCTCGTGCGTGGTGTATTTCGGGAAAGGGCCAGCTATTGCAGGGAGCTCTCTGCCTAAGAGGGCAAGCTCGGTTGCGTGCTCCTTGCTGACGTAGGAAAACAGGCTTACGAGGTAGCTTTCCATGAGCAGGAAAACGTCCTCGGATTTCGCGTGCGCGATCTCGAAATCCACCTGCGAGAACTCGAAGAGGTGCCTGCCGCTCTCGCGCCGCCTTGGATGCTCTAGGCGCACGTTCGGGGAGATTATGAAGAGCTTCCCGATGCCCATGGACACGGCTATCTGCTTGTGCAGTATCATTGACTGCGTGATCTGCAGCTTGCTCCCGAGGTATTCTATTTCCCCTGTCTTGATCACGCTGCTTCCCGGGTCGGGGCCAAGCGGGTCGGTGATGGGCGAGAGTATGACTGGCATGAGCTGGGTGAAGTTGTTGCCGTGGAAAAACTCCGCCGTGTGCCTAAGCACTCCGGACGTCAGGGCTGCGCATGCCTTCATTTTTTCGCCTTCCATGTTGATTACCTCCGTTTGCATAGTGGTGGCTGCGCTGCGCAGAGTATATAATAATAATTCCAAAAAAATTAGATAAAATACAAAATAATACCATTTTATAAGCTTATAGTTGAAAAAATTACAATATGGACAGGGTGGATAGGGAAATACTTGCTGCACTTGAGGATGACGGCAAGGCTGGCTTGAAGGCAATTGCGAGGAAGGTGGGCGTGCCCACGAGCACAGCACACCACAGGATAATGCGGATGGAGAAGAATGGCGTCATCAGGAAATACTCGGCAATCCCAGATTACCGCAAGGTGGGCTTGCCGGTGTGCGCCTACCTGCTCGTAAATGTGAGCTATTCGGGAATAAGCTCGCAGGAGGAAGTCGCAAGACATATAAGGAAAATCCCAAACATCCTCTCTGTCGACATCGTGAGCGGCGAGATAGACATAATCGCCAAGGTCAGGGCCGAGGACATCGACTCTCTTGGCGATACGGTCATAAGGAGGATAAGGAAAATCCCGGGCGTGGCAAAGACCGTGACATCGGTAGTGATGAAGAATATGGACTAGCTTGGGCAGCCGCTGGCTAGGAAACTTATGGGCTGTTCATTTCCCCTTCCTTTTCCTATGGAGCTCGCCTGCGTGGCGCAGCACGTCCCAAAGAAAGACAAGCGACAGCGCGATGAATGCCTTGTCCACCCAGCTAAACAGAGGTGGAAGCTGGAGGAAAGCCACGAGCTCAGGGAACAGTATTGATGCGAAAATAAGCGCAAGCGCAATCGCCATGTCGCGGAGTATTATGCTCTCTATTTCTGCGTCATTCTTGTGGCGCGCTATTGCCAGGGAGAGGCGGTCAAGCACAGGGCGGAGGTCCCTGAATATTCCATATGCGAGATAGACCATTGGAACAGCGCCAACTATCAGCACTGCGGCGCGGAGCTCAGCCTCGGCTGCGCCAGAAAAGCCAAGCAGCCTGATGGCGAGCCTCCCTGCCACCATGAGAATTCCGATGAACGCAATCCTGCCAATCTTCTCGCGTGCGCAAGCCCAGCATGCCTTGGAAGCCCTCCAGAAGCTGCCAGAGGGGGAAAAATCGCGCATGAGCCCGGAGAGGTAGACCGAAAGGGAGCGCGCTGCAGTTTTCATGCCAGGGGGAATTGTGCTGTGCCCCAAACTGTAAAGGCGCTCCTGCCTGTCAAGGAGCAGCGATGAGATTATTGCCGTTGCCACAACGCCGAACGATCCGGCTGCCAGTATTATTGGCGCGTGCTCATCGGTTGCCACAGAGGCGATAAGGAGGGAAAACTCCCCCATCACAACCATTGCCGATGCCCCGAAGAGCGCGTTCTGAGTGTTGGCACCAGTCGTGTAGAGAAGCGTGAAAACAGAAGAGAAACAGACCAGCACGAAAACAGCCGTGATTGCTATGGCAAAGGGAATGTTGGCTGCGATTACCAGGGGGTCAATCTGCATGCCAAGCGATAGGAAGAAAAGCGAGGCGAACATCAGGAGCAGTGGCTTTATCTCCCGCTCAATTTTCCGCGAGTTGGGAAGGGAGGCAACAATGCTGCCGGCAAGGAAGGCGCCGATTGCAGGGGACAGCCCTACCAAGCCTGCCACCATGCTCATCAGCAGGCAGAGCGAGAAGGATACGAAAATCATCACTTCCTGTGAAAGCGTGGAGGTGAGGCGAAGTATTACCCTTGCGACGGGTTTTCTTATGAGGACGTAGAAGCCCCCAAGAAGCCCAAGCGAAAGGAGGACCGAATAAATCTTGTCCTCATAAGTGGAGCTTGGAAGCCCCCCACCCAGCGTGGAGAAAAATGTGAGGGCTGCCACGGCGGCTATGTCTTCGACTATGAGCATGGAAAAAAGAAGGGGCATTGTGCTGTTCTTGTTGAGGCCCTTTTGCGCGACTATCTTGAACATGATCGCGGTGCTGGTTATAGATAGCATGGCACCTACGAAAAGCGCGGACGTGAGGTCCAGGCCGAAGTAAACCGCCAGTTCGTAGCCGAATACGAACAATATCGACATCTTGAATATTGTTATGAATACTGCACGGAAGCTTGACTTGAGTATCCTTGAGACGGAAAACTCGATTCCAACGGCAAAAAGCAGGAGTATGGCGCCAAGCTCGGAAAACGTGAGGATGAGCCCCTGGTCGGATACCAGAGAAAGCGCATGCGGGCCAGCCAGCATGCCGAATATTAGGAGGCCCGCTACGTAGGGCTGGCGCAGGCGGATGGATACGACCGTGCCCAGGAGCGCGAACAGTATGAAGAATGAGAACTGCAACACTGTGGTGGATCCCTGTACCATTCCGCGGCACCTTATTTCCCTATTTTAAGCAGTGACGAAAGCGAAACAAGTTTTAATAGCCTGGCACCAGGCATGGAAAGAAGTGATGCTTTGCCATCCTTGGAGAAGGCCAGCCACTTGACAAGCTGCGCGCGAAGCGCGATTTTCCTGGACATCAGCGTGTCGCGGCGCAGGGCAACCCTTGAGATTTCAGATGGGAGCAAGCTGATTACTTTTTTCATCTCCTCCTTATTGTCAAGGGAAACCTGGTCAAGCACCTTTATTGCCTCATCGAGCTTTTTTTCCGCCTTGTCATATTCATCGAGAACTTCCTGCCTGCGCTCGAGAGCAAGCGAGGCGGCCTCCTCTTGCACCTGCGCCTTTTTCTTGCCTTCAATGCCCTTTTTTATTTGGGCAACGCGCTCCCTTTCCCTCGGAGCCACGACAAGCCGCGCAAGCTCTGTCTTTTTCTGCTCTGCCATCTGCTGCTCCTGCGCAGATTCAACCGCCTGCTGCGCCGATGTGCAATAGATCAGAGATGGGTTGACTGTGCCGCTTGCGATGGATGCGCCAACGGCTTCCTCTGCGCTCTTGGGCACCGTGAGCTCCTGCCTTGCCGCGCGCTGCTTTTCGCTTATGTGCTCGGACTTGCCTGAGGAGGCCTGCGCTTCCTTGAGGTCCTCGTTGTAAAAGCTCCAGACGAACTTGGATGTTTCCTTCACTGTTTGCGGCTGCTCGGACTGCGCCTGCGACTGCACGCTTTCAAGGACAATCTGGCCTTTTTCCGAAGAATCGGCCGCATTTTTCACTTCCTCTAGCTTCATGGCATTTTTCACGTATTTTGCAGCGTTTTCGTAGCCCCATGCGAACGAAGCCGCATAAATCGCGTTCTGGGCCCCAGGCGTTAGTGTGGAAACGAAATCAGAGACGCCTTTTTTCCTGAAGACCGTTTCTATTTCGCCCTTCGGGAAACTTATCTGCTCAGTTAGCACCTGAGGCTGCGCGGAATCCTCGGCCGCTTTTTTCTTCTGCTTCACGTTCTTCAAGGAGCCTTCCTCTTCCTCCTCTTTTTCCTGCTTTTGCGCGTATGACTGGAAAACGAACATGGGTTCACCGCGAAAATAAATGCGGCAGCGTGTGGCTTGCGAGCCACAGTGCCGACATTTATTTGACAATAAATGCGGAGAG
>JAHFEN010000130.1 GCA_023248455.1 Microcaldota archaeon
GTTTTCCCCCACATAGCTCCAATACCACACATTTCCAATCACCGCTACATATGTGGTTTTTGGATTATTTATAATCTTTGAGAAGATTTTTTTAAAAAGCATAGATTTTTATATAAATTATTATATAATTTAAAGATATGGACTTAACCGACAGAAAAATCCTATACGAGCTTGACCAGAACTCTCGCCAGTCTTACAGCTCAATCGCCAAAGCACTCAAGACCAGTCCGCAGGTGGTGAAATACCGCGTCGAGAACCTCTACAAATCGGGCGTTCTGCAGTATTCCTGGCCCATGATAGAGTATAGGAAGGCGGGCTATTTTTTCGGTCTTTACTTCTTCAAGTTGCAGAACATGAACGAGGCTTCTGAAAAGGAACTCTTCGACTATCTCAACAATCATCATTTCATTTCAATAGTAATGAGGGGTGAGGGCTATGCAGACCTAATAATCGCAATCTGCGCCAAGGGGATATTCCATCTGCGGGACATAATCACCGAGCTGAACAACCGCTTCAGCAAACATTTCCGCGAATATGACACTACGATCCCAATCGGCTTCACCCAATTCCACCGTTCCTATCTAATTGAAGCCGAAAAAAAGCATCCCAAGGAAGCATACACTGCATTCACCGGAGCGGATGTTCATGAGACGGAGCTTGACGAGAAGGAAAGAAGAGTGCTTTCCATGGTGAATTACAACGCACGGGTGCCTCTCGTCCAAATCGCACGCAAGGTCGGGATTTCTGAAATATCAGCGAAAAACATTGTCAAAAAGCTAGAGCGTTCAGGTATAATCCAGAGTTACACTATCCTGCCGGATCATGTTCTCTTGGGTAAGCCTCGCCACCGCGTACTTATCAAACTGGCAAATCTCACATCAGAAAAAGAAAAGATGCTTTTCACCTACTGCCAATTGCATCCTAATATCGTACATCATCTGAGGGTTATAGGCAACTGGGATTTGGTGCTTGATATCGAGGTGGAAAGAGGGGAGCCGTTCAGGAAAATCATCCAAGAGATGAAATTCAAATTCTCAGATATTATTCAACGTGTTGAGCCCACTTACATTTACAAGATAGACCAGTTCAGGGACATACCAGTTGAATACCCGGAACTAAATTCAGAGTGAAACTTCCTAAAACCTATATAAAAACATGCCTGCCTTAACCAACACTGTCGCATTGGCGCTGCCAGATTGCTGCGCAACCCCACACAGCCCGGCAAAATGCCTCTACGACGTGAAGAGCGCTCCAGAAATGTGATTACCTGGCAGCGTGACGGGGGGTCGTGGCGTAACTTGGTAGCGCGGCAGGCTCCAGATTCCCCTCAAGGGGCAGAATAAACCTGCATGTTAGGGTTCAAATCCCTACGATCCCATCTGCGAAGCAGATGGGCAGACAGGAGAGCCGTAGCTCTCCCGGATTCCATACCTATAGAGCACTAGATATCCGTCCGATCCCCGCGAGGTCTCACCCCCATTGGAAACATGATTCTAATGTCAATCTCACCTTCCATCACGAACTCATGCAAGTCCTGCACAGCCCGCTGCTGCAGGGGCTTGGCAGTTGTCCTCACCATACCTGAGGCGAAGAGAATGGTGAAAGACACTGGGCTGCAGCCTGAAGATTTCCTGGAGTTCTCAGGCAATATCGATTCGCGCGAAACGCCCCACTACCCGCTTCTTGTGCAGCGCGAAGGGAAAGTGGAGGAATACTTCATAGTCATCAAGCGCAGAAGGAAGGTGGACTGCGTTTTCCTTGGGGAAGACCTTGCCTGCACCGTATATGAGCAACGCCCCCACGTATGCAGGCTCTACCCATTTGAGCTTGAGGGCAAAAAGATGAAGGAGCACGCGCTTTGCCCAGTGAAATTCGAAAAGGAAGCTGGCACCGAGGAAACCGCAGCGCAGTTAAGGAAGGATTTGATCGATCACGGCAAGATTGCAAGGAAATGGAGCATAGACTACTGGGATGAAATACCTGACATGAAAAAGTTTTCTGAATACTTCGGAAGTCACTAGAGCCTCACAAGCAGGGTTGTCCTGTAAAGCCTTTTACCGTCCCGCTGGCCTGCAAGCTTTTCAGTGCGGACATATGAAAACGAGAATGCATTAAGCGCGGCAATTGCCTCGTTCCTGCTTCCGCAGTATATGTCAATCCCCTCTTTAAGCTCCTCTATCTTCGGCACAAACGTCTTCTGTTCAAGCTTTTGCACCACCATGCCAGTTATCCTGGCAACCTTGTTCGCATCCCCGCGGAGCTGTATTACCGCCTCAAAATACTGCGAGCCTGCCCTGTCGCACACTGTGCACATGGATTTTTCAAAAAGAACCAGCACGGGCCGCGCCATCCTGCCATAAGGTGTGTCATATTCAACAAAGGACTTCGCCTCATTAAAAGTGGCATTCGTTCCCTTGAGCTTCAGCAGGCGTATTACCTCGTCAGCCAGGCTGCAATCCTTCCTGTTCCTGCCCCTGTCCAAAAGCTGTCCGCACTTCGTGCAGAGCATTGCATTGACCGGCTCAAAAGGCTTCAGGCGGCTCTTGGCGCATTGAACGCAAAGCTCGCCGTGGAACTCCACCTGCGAGTCAGGTTTTGCGCACAATGGGCAGTATCTGACCATGGAAAAATCACATCTACTGGAAGTTGGCAGCAAGCCTGCCCCGATGCTCTGATTTGAAGCTAGGATACGTATATATACCCGCGCCTGCGAATCAAATCATGGAAGAGGAGGAAGACAACACATCAGCCAACTCTGAAATAAGGTTCATCACGCTTGAGCTCATGAAGCTTGCGCAGCAGTCCGGCAGGAGCTTTGAGGACATGGCGCAGGAGTATCTGGAGAACGGGGAAAAGCTCCATGCAATGCTGCAGAAAGGAACAGGGCTCCCCCTCAAGGCGAAACGCGGCTCGGTTTCCAGGGAGAAGTAGCAGTTTTCCTTTTCGGTGAAATCTTTATGCAGCAGGCAAAAAAGGATGCGCTGGTGCTTGCAAAATACTTTGTTTCGCTTCCGCACCCTGCAAAGACAACCTTCATGATATTCGCAGCCTCTTTCATCTTCGGCGTGCTCTTCGGGCTCGCCAAAAGCCAGCCATTGGGCGTTTTCGAGCTTTTTGCATCAGGCATTGACGGCCTTTTCATTCTGGCGCTGCCAGCGCTCCTTTCTTCGGCATGCCTGTTTCTCATGAGGCGCAAGGCAATCTTCCGGAGGAGCGCATTCCTCGGGCTCATAACTGTCGGTGTTTACGGGGCGTTCTACCTCTCCTCATTTGCCCTGTCTTCCCTGGGGGCATGGGCGTACAACATAGTTTTCGTGGGCTTTGCGTTTGCATTCGGCTTGTGGTATTTTTCCCTTTTCCTTGTATTCGACTTCAGGAAAAGCGCCATACTTTTCGCCACAATGCAGAT
>JAHFEN010000131.1 GCA_023248455.1 Microcaldota archaeon
CTTGTCTGCATGGGACCTGACGAATGGGAATCCTCAGCGGAATACAAGGGCATTCATATGTTCTGGAGCCAGCACGCGCCAGAGAAATCCCTGAAAATCATCAAGGATTCCGGCTTTGAAATCATATCGGACAGGATTTTAGAGCGTGGCGGGGAGAGACACTATTGGATAATGGCCAGAAATATCAAGTAAATCGTTCTTCTGCTTAAGGCTACACACCTCATTTCCGCGGAAATGACCTGTGTCTCCTGCTCAGGCTAATGAGTGTGAGCCTAGCGGACTTCGGTAAGAAATCGTTAACTTTATAATAACAATCGTTATATAATAGATAACATGTTGGAGAGACTTCTTCGTTCAAAGGCAGAGGTTGCAGTGCTTGGGGTAGCGTTGTTTTTAGATGGGCTGCACCTGAGAGAAATTGCAAGGCGCGCCGGAGTTTCGTCTTATGAGGCAAAAAGGGAGCTGGATGCTCTTGTTCAACTCGGGGCGCTGACTAAAGCAGAGAAGGGCAATATGTCAATCTATGCTCTGAACCCAAATTGCCCTTTCATTAACGAGCTGAAGGGATTGTACCTGAAAACCGAAGGGCCCATCCCGCTGCTGAAAAATGAACTTGGCAAGCTGGCCGGGCTGAGATATGCGTTCATCTATGGTAGTTTTGCAAGCGGCAACTTCAGCGAAAGGAGCGACATTGATTTGTTCTTAGCAGGGAATGCGGGGGAGGGAGAGGCAGATCGCGTATGTTTTGAAATCCAGACGAAGACAATGCGCGAGATAAACTATATTTTGTGGAGCGAGGCAGACTTGAGAAAAAAACTGAAAGAAAGCAGCGCGTTTGTTTCTTCGCTTGTAAAGAAGGAAAAAATATGGCTGGTGGGTGATGAAAATGAGTTTGAGCGAGATGCTGCAAAAGCGGGAAATCCAAAAGGTGGGGCCTGATGGAAAAACTGCCGAGAAACTGCTCAAAGTTTCGCAGGACGCCGTAGTTGCTGCCGAGGACAATTTGAAGATGAAACACAATGACGTGGCGCTTTCATTGGCTTACAACGCAATGCTGAATGCCGGAAGGGCACTCATGACTGCTAAGGGGTATAGGGCTTATTCTGAGACACACCATAAGAGTGTTGTGGGCTTTTGCGCGACTGTTCTGCCAACAGAATCTTCGCAATTGGTGGGTCTGTTTAACCGATACAGAATAAGACGGCACGATATAGTTTACGGGGAAATAGAAGGTGGTTCTGTAGGAGAAAGCGAAGCAAAAGGTGCAATAGACAAGGCAAAAGAATTCATCCAACTGGTCAAATCAAAAATTTCCTAGGAAATGTAGCGTGTGTTGTTGAACCCGTTTTTCCGGTGCCGCTCAGGCTAAGTGCTTTGGCTCTAGCGGACTTGCTTCGAGAGAAGGCACATTTATAAGTTTTTCTTACTAAAATCTTATGAAATTCTTAGTAAAACGATAAAAAGGTGGTTTAATGGCAAATGCAAATATCGAACTAACCGGATATACTGGCGATGTCGTGGACATGATGATCAGACTTGGCTATGCGAAAACTAAAACAGAGGCAATCAGGCTGGCGCTTTACCAGTTCGACCAGGAACATAAGCTCACCGATGAGCAGGTTTTTGAGGGACTGGCTGGAAAAATACTCGAAGGCGTTGCATCTGGGAAAGTGAAAACCAAAAAATTCAAGCCAAATGAGCTTGATTAAAATGGAATTCGAATCTACTTCCGTCTTTGACAAGGACATAAAGAAGCTCAACAAACATGAGCGCAAGGAACTGAAAGACCTTCTTGACAAAATTGAGAAGCAGCCAGAATTGGGAAAGCCGATGGAGCATTATGCAAATGTATTATCCAAGAGAACGATTCACCGCAGGCTGATCTGGCAGGTGAAAAAGCAGGAAGGAAAAATCCTGCTTCTGCTTTACAAGAGTAGGGACGAATCTTACGAAGCGCTGCGAGAGATGAAATTCTAGTAGCACATTGTTTCCGCGGAAAAGATTTGCAACGCCCTGGGTTGCAAAATTTTGGAAATTGCCTGCAATTTCCAAATGTCCTGCGTCTCCCGCTCCGACTGGTCGGCGCACCGACCAGTGGACCACTTTTCGCTGCTGCGAAAAGTCGGTCAGGCTGAAGAACGTGAGCCTGGCGGACGGCCTGACGCACTTACTCGTTCTTCATCCCGAACAGCTTTTTCCCTCCATGGCTGAAAAGCAGCGGCTCGGCCTCGTTTTCCTCTTTCACGGGATGAAATTCGAGCACTTCGCCCACTATGAGCGTATGGTCCCCCTCACTGTTGTAGGAAAGCACCTTGCATTCGAGGTTTGCAAGCGCTTCGTTGACGAGCGGGGCAGACACGCGCTTCGCCCTTACCTGCGTGAGCTTGGTCTCCTCGAACTTGTCAATGTACTTGCCCGAGGTGGTGCCGCAGAGGAGGACGGCATCCTTCAGCTTCTCGCCCGGTATCGCAACCACAAATTCCATCGAGGTGCATATCAGCTCAAGCGTAAGCGAGCTTGAGGAAAGCGACAGGCAAAGCAGTGGCGGCTTTTCAGAAACCGGCGTTATCCACTCCACTGCAGTGATATTGGTTTTCTCGGACGACGAGGCTGCCACAAGGACAGCCTGCCTTGGGTAAAAGAGCTCGTGGAACATGGATTTGCATTTCCACCCAACTAATTTAAAGGTAGCCTGGGCAAGCCAATCAGGGGCATTGATGAAACTGCAAACAATTCCGCTTGTCATGCTGCTCTTTTGCTTTGCGGCATTTTTCGGCTGCACGCAAGGTGGGGCTTCAGAATGCAACTCTGCCCCGCCTGAAAAGCTGTCCAACTGCATCTATGTGAAGGCGGTGATGGACCAGAACCCGTTCTACTGCTACTCGCTCCACGACAATAGCCAGCGCGACACCTGCATAAAGGGCGCATCCGACCCGAACGTGAAGGCCGAGCTTGAGCGATCCTCCCCCTCGCAGCGCAACTTGATTTTCGAAGAGCCTGGGGCATCCCCCTCGCATGCCAACGCAACAGTTGCGCCTGTGCCAGTGCCCCCTCGAATTGCCACAGCCTCCCCTCTCGGGCAGTGCAATTCCTTCCAGCCTTCAGATGCTGACCAGTGCATGCGCGCGATAGCAATCGAGGGCAATGATGTTTCGGCCTGCAAAGGAATCCAAGACCAGGCAATAAGGCAGAACTGCATAACGCAAATCGCAAAAATGGTGAAAAATCCCTCAATATGCGCTTCCCTTTCAAGCCAGGGCGACATAAATCTCTGCAACCTGTACGCGAAGGCTGGGGAAGGCTGAGGTGAAAAAGTGTTGCTTCTGACTTCCGCAGTTTATATCAAGGGCGAAAAGAGTGAAGGCCAGCCAGGGAAACAGTTTCAGCAGGAGCTT
>JAHFEN010000132.1 GCA_023248455.1 Microcaldota archaeon
TACGCCTCCTGCGCCAGTGAAGCCTGCGCCAGTGCCAACCGTGCCTGCCACCAAGCCCGTGGAGCAGCCGCCTGCCCAAGCGCCTGCCCCCCCTCCTGCTGCCCCAGCGCCAGAAATGCCGCAGGATGCCTTGCCTACAGTGCTGCTGATAGCAATGGCGATAATCATTGTCGCCACGCTGGTTCTTGTCTACCTCCTTATCAGGAAAAAGGAGGAGTATTGAGGGGCGGGCAGCTGCCCTTCATTTTTTTCTTATCCGTAAATCCGACAATCTAAGAACTCTGAAAAAGTCTCCGCAAGCGCGTTTTTATTCTTTTTCCAAGATAAGGCATCCATGAGAACGGGCATCCCCGCATCAGCATTACTCCTGCTTTCGCTGGCTTCCTGCCTTTATCCGGCAAACAATGCCTCAAGTGCGCAGCCCATAGGGCAGCAGATGCCCGAGTTAGCGCAGTACATCGTCCCAAGGGGCGAGCAGTTTTCCATTGAAAACTTCACCTTTCAGAACGCCACTGCCTATGCTGCAACCTCAGATTCCGGCACATACGCAATATTTTCGAAAAATGCAACAGGTGGCGTATCCCCAGTCACAGACCCAGGCCAAATCCAGCTTTACCTCAGCGCATTTTACCTTTCGGCAGGCTATGACCCGCTGGCGCTAAAAAATCTCGCAATGGTACACACCGGGCTTTCGGGCATAGAAGGCAACAGGAAAAGCGGGGAAGCCGAGTGCTTCCGCCTCATGGGCATGGAGGGCCGCCCGTGCAACGGGGATTTTGAGCTCTGCAAGGCATACTGCATTGGCACTCCCTTCTGCAACAATTTTGCCTATGGCGGCGAGCTGGGCGAGTTCATAAGGGTGATAATCGAATTCGAGAACAACACGCGCAACCTGGACTCTGCTTACAGGAACGAATCGCTTGCCTACTCTGCAGTGGCAGCCAACTCCACGCAGGATAGCGTCTCATCCTACCTGTCGGCAATAGGCGCCATAAACCGCGCAGCTACAAAAGTCTCCTCAAGCAGCCTCTTCTATGGCTACTCCTTCTGCTTCACTCCCGACTACTCGCTTCCTTCGATCACCACGCTGCAGCTTTCAGCGCAGAACGCATACAGGCAAAATTCGCCCTTCCTCCTGCTTCCCATGAATGCCGAACTCATTCGCAACCGCACACTGGAAGGAATGGCTGCAAAGGCGAAGTTCGAATCCGCGCTTGAGGCTGCCAGGCAGGCTGCCGAGAGGCAGAGGAAGGAGGCTGAGCAAAACCTGTCCTCCCGCCTGAACGCTGAAAAGAACGATTCCAAGGCAATCGCACCCCCTGCGCCACGCCAGCCAGTTTCAACTGAACTGCTTGCCATTGCTGCTGCGGCTGTGGGGCTGGCGCTTCTTGGCATACTTGCCTATTTCGCCATGAAGCAGCACAAGGCAAAAGGTCGCAAGGCTTCGGAAGCCTTCCAGAAAGCCGAGGAAGACCTCGGGAAAAAGAAGCGCTAGCCTCAATTTCTTCCAACCCCACCGCTATACTTAAAAAATTATACTATTATAAAAAATACATAATAGTCCTCACGGGGTGTTTCCCATGGCAAACAAGATAAAAATAGCGCCTGCAGAAGGCAAGCTCGGCATACTCCTTCCAGGCCTTGGCGCGGTTTCCACCACCTTTATCGCAGGCGTTTTCCTTGCAAGAAAGGGGCTGCTGCAACCAGTGGGAAGCCTCACGCAGATGCAGGGCATAAGGCTGGGAAAGCGCGATGAGAAAAAATCCCCTCTGATACGGGATTTTGTGCCGCTTGCCTCGCTTTCAGACCTGGAATTCGCCTCGTGGGACATATTCCCTGACAATGCGTACGAGGCTGCGCTCAAGGCAGGAGTGCTTAGCAGGGAGCATCTTGAGCTAGTTAAAGGCGAGCTTGAGAAAATCAAGCCCATGAAGGCGGTATTTGACAGGACTTATGTCAAGAACATAGGCGGCCCGAACGTGAAAAACGGGAAAAGCAAGATGGAGCTTGCAAACCAGCTCAGGCAAGACATACAGAGCTTCAAGAAAGAGAAAAACCTCTCGCGCATGGTCATGGTATGGTGCGCGAGCACTGAAACCTACACTGAGCCGAAAGCCGTTCACAACACCATTGAATCATTTGAAAAGGGCCTGGCAGAAAGCGACGCAGCAATATCCCCCTCAATGATTTACGCATACGCGGCAATAATGGAGGGCGTTCCCTATGCCAATGGCGCGCCGCACCTTACTTTAGACATTCCTGCGCTTAAAGGGCTTGCAGAAAATAAAGGCATACCGGTAGCTGGAAAGGACTTCAAGACAGGCCAGACGCTCGTGAAGACTGCAATTGCGCCCATGCTCAAGGCCAGGATGCTCGGGGTAAAGGGCTGGTTTTCCACAAACATACTTGGAAACCGCGACGGCCTTGTGCTTGACGACGCGGGCTCCTTCAAGAGCAAGGAGGTGAGCAAAAAGTCCTCGCTTGAGTGCATATTCCAGCCCGACATTTACCCGCAGCTTTACAAGGGAATGTACCACAAGGTGAGGATCGAGTATTACCCGCCCAAAGGAGATGACAAGGAGGGCTGGGACAACATAGACATATTCGGCTGGATGGGCTACCCAATGCAGATAAAAATAAACTTCCTCTGCAAGGACAGCATACTTGCCGCGCCCATAGTTCTTGATCTGGCGCTTTTCATGGACCTGGCGCAGCGCGCAGGCATGAGCGGCATGCAGGAGTGGCTTTCCTTTTACTTCAAGGCGCCCATGCATGCTGACTCGGTTTACCCTGAGCACGACCTTTTCATCCAGCACATGAAGCTCAAGAACACCCTTCGCTACCTCATGGGCGAGGGGCCGATAACCCACCTGGGAATAGAATACTACGACTACTGGGGTGAGAAGAAGTAAGGCAAACACTTAAAAACGTGGTTGCACATATTCCTGTGTGATTCCAATGGCAAACATAACCCTCTCAGTACCTGAAAATCTCCGCATGGAAATGGACAAGTACACCGATATCCGCTGGAGCGAGGTTGCGCGCAATGCAATAGCCGCGAAGATGGTCCAGCTCCGGAAGCTCGAAATACTCCGCAAATACGTCGACAAGGAAGCCATATCGGAAAAAGACTGGGCATGGATGGAAGAGCACGACTGGCACCCAGTGGATGAGAAGCCGATGAAGCCAGAATACATAAAATCCCTGAAAGCTGCCATGAAAGCCCCTACCAAAAAAACCACCATCGATGAGCTTTTCAAGTGAGCCAATGTATTCTCTTGAAAGGACAGACGAATGCAAGACCCAAATCGCCAAACTCACTTCCAAGAATAAGGCGCTCGAAGAAGCTTTGAGGAAAAAGACCGAGAAGATCCTAGAAAATCCGCACCA
>JAHFEN010000133.1 GCA_023248455.1 Microcaldota archaeon
CCGGGGGCGTCTGACTGCGAATTCCAGCACATATGGGAAACTGTCGCAATACCAAAAACACAGACGCCTGCCACCAGCTGCGTAATATCCGAAAGCCAGCAGCGCACCGGGGTGGTCGGCTTCCGCATGACCAAGGGCATGGTTCCGGAAAGCGCGCCTTCCTATTGTGTCGGAGGGGAACTTACTCTTGCAAATGGCAACAGTATAACTCCCATGTACCAGATGGGCAAGAAAGACGCGAATGGGGACCTGGTACTGAACAGGGGCTTCCTGAGGAACATTGGAGAGCAGGGGGACGCCTCCTTCTTCGAAGTGCTGTACACCAACGACCGGCTTTGGCCTGATGGCAAGGGAGGCTACACGGACGGGCTGGCTGACGCCCCTACCAAATTCTATCAGTCCAACCTTTACAGGGGATTCTACCTCAAGAGCCTGCCAGGCTTTGAGCTCGTTTACGAGTCCAAAGGCGGGGAAGTGAAGATCTACAGGATGATAAACTTCATCGGAAACAAGGAAGGTTACATCGATCCTGTGTCCGCTGCAAAGACGCAGTAGGGAAGACTAGCCTTTTTTGCTTTTCTTTTTGTAAGCAGCCTCAATTATGGAAATGGACTCGAACGCGTCTTCCAGCGTTGCTGAAACCGAGGGCTTGCCATTTATCCTCATTATGAGGTCTTCAGTTTCCGCCCTGAAGCTTTCATCGTCGCCTTCAAACCGCCTGATTTCAACATCGGGCGGGCCCATCTCTGGCTTCATCCTATAAATTGTGAGCGTTTCTACTCCGTAGCTCCTGCCCAGCCCATCTATGTTGACCTGCGCACGCTCGAAGAAAAGCTCGAAGGAAAACAGGTTCTTCCACTGGACGCAGCTGGTGGAAAGAAGGGAAGATATCCCGCTTGGCGACTCCAGCACAAGCACAGCTGTGTCCTCTGCGGCGGCTTTCCAGAAATAATTCTTGCACACAGAATATGAAAGCGCAAACTCCTTCTCTGCAAAAAAGCGCGAAAGGTCTATCAGGTGGCTCCCCTGGTCAATAAGCTGGCCCCCGCCGGATATTTTTGGACTGAACCGCCATTCCTTCTCATAGCCTGGCCTTCCGCCGTGGCCGTATCTTGCGCGCATGTAAAGGAGCTTTCCGTACTTTTCGCTTTTGCATAGTTTTTTGGCTTCGAGAATTGCAGGATGGAAGCGGTGGTTGAAGCCAACACATACTTTTTTGCCACTTTTTTTCTGTGCCGCTATTATTGCCCGGACTTCAGAAGGATTTCTGCCTGCGGGCTTTTCCACCAGCACGTGCTTTCCGTGCTGCAGCGCATCCGCCGAGATTTCTGACAAGACGTTGTGGGTTGTTGCGACCACGACCGCATTGATTTGTTCATCATGGGTTATTTTTTTCCAGTCTGAAAATGATTTTGCGGAGTATTGGGCTGCCAAGTCTGATGCCCTTTTCCCGTCAACGTCTGCAACCGCCGCCACTTTCTCGCCGAGTGACTGCAAGGCAGCAGCCCGCTTTGCGCCGATAAGACCCGCACCGATTATTCCCCATTGCATAAAAACCAGTTTCTTTCGCATCACGCGAACATAAATATGTAACGAACCTATATTTAATTGCCTACCACCACTGACGACCTTATTCTCTCAAACACTATCCTGCGCAGGAAATTCGGGAAGAAGAGCGATATGAATTGGAAGAAGTTGACCGCTAAATCCTCGAGCCCCACTTTCAGGCCGAGTGTCCTTGCAGCCCTGGCTTTTACGCGAAGCGAACCCCAATATAGCGCGAGCTTGTAGTTTGAAGCCCCGCCCCCTCCATGGATCCGGTATTTTACCAGCGGAACCTGGAGGTTGTGGAACGTTGTTATTTTTGCCATGCGGACCCATAGGTCGAAGTCCTCTGGTATTTCGCCGTGCCTGTAGCCTCCCGCTTTCCTAACCAGACTCGCGCGTGCCATCAGGGTGGGCTGCGGAACTGGATTGAACTGCAGCATGTGCCCGCGGATTTTCTCGTCTGTTTCAAAAGCCGCCCTGCGCCCTATTTCCTTCCCTTTCGCATCAATTAGTATCATGGAGGAGCCGACTGCACCGATTTCCAGATGGGTCTGCAGAAATTGCACCTGGGACTCCAGCCGAGTAGGCAAGGAAATGTCATCATAGTCGGCAAACGCAAGGAATTCCCCCCTCGCGTGCGAAAGGCACAGGTTCCTTGCAGTGATTATGCCGTGGACCTTTTCCTGGAGGGGCAGTCTTTTCCCAGGAATCGCCTTCTGCTCGAAAAAGAACAACCTTATTTTCCTTGAGCGGGCTGATTGCTTTTTGGCAAATTCTTTTTCGCCGGAAGCTACTAAAACAATCTCATAGTCCTTGAAGGTTTGCGCCAGGATCGATGAAAGCGCCTCTGAGAAATTCTTCCTGTTTTCAGCGCTGCCATTGTCATAAAATGGCATCAGGACAGAGACCTGGGGCTTTTTCATCGTATCTTCCTTCCAGCGGAAAGTAGGTCCTTTTCTGCCATGTCCGGCTTTTTCCCCTTTCCAAAGTACTTCCAGAGCTCTGGTTTGAAGTGGCCAATGAAAACCGTCCTGCAGCCTGCTTTCTGCCCTGCCTTGACATCCACCGCTCCGTCGCCTATCATGTACGAGCTGGCAAGACGGATGCCCAAATCGCGCGCAGCCTGCAAAATGAGGCCTGGCGCGGGCTTCCTGCACTTGCATTTCTTCCTAAATGCAGCAAGCCTAGCCTGCGGGTGGTGGGGACAATAGTACTTTCCATCGACCTTTGCACCGTCTGCTGCCAGAAGCGAGTCGAACTTGCGGTCGATTGCATCAAATGTCTTTTTCGTCATGTTCCCTTTTGCCACTCCTGGCTGATTCGAGATTACCACAAGGAGAAATCCCTTTTTGCGAAGTGTTTTCAGGGCCCTGGCTGCTCCTGGAACGAGCTTCATCTGCGACGGGACGAATGGACTGTCAACAAATCCATGGTCTGGGTAGTAAACCAGCTTGTTTATGGTGCCGTCACGGTCGAGAAAAACCGCGCGGCGGAGAGCGGACTTGGTTCCCATCGGACACCTATTTTGAGGCTGTGATCTTTTCTTTGAGGCAGAACGCGATGAGGTGATGCAGCACTACGTGGAATGCCTCCACCTGAGGAGTCGATTCCGCAGGCACCACCACGCAGGCGTCAGCCATCTGTTTCATGGCGCCGCCGTCAAACCCCGCAAAGCCTATTGCCTTGCCGCTGTGGTCCTTGGCATACTGGAGCGCCTTCAGGAGGTTCTGCGACCAGACCCCTGCCTTGTCCTTGCCTGCGCCCCCGTGCACAGAGAAGGCGACCACCAGGTCGCCTGGCCGAAAGTACGCC
>JAHFEN010000134.1 GCA_023248455.1 Microcaldota archaeon
CCTTATCATCGGTCAGAATTTTGACCCTGTAATCTTCAAGCCCGCTCGTGTCGCTTGCAAGCGCCTCACCAAGACGTTGGATGTCATTGGGGCTGGTTTTTTTGTGAATGCTGACGGATTTGACGGCTTCTGCGACTTTTTTCAGTGACCTATTTAGGGAGCTAGATTTTTCGTCTAGTTTCTTTATTTCCTCTTCGTACATTCTGATTTCATCGATGCGTTTACCATAAAAAACGAGTTTGATGTTTCCATTTTCCCCTATTATTAAGTGAACTTCTATTTCTTTTGGACGGTCTCTGTATGCGCCATAGATGCCGAGCGCCTCTTCCATCAGGGACGGGTTATCCTTGAAGCCGTTGGCTTGCTTCATTTGGGAAAGAATCTCAAGCAGCGCACTTATCGGCACCACCACCTCCTGCCCGGGCGATAATTGCAAAATATTGGGGATTTCTTTCTGCTTTCCTTTTCCTGGAATCTGAGTCTGGAAGAGGAATACCATGCCTTTATTCTGCCTAGAACTGTTTAAAATAATACGGGACTCGCACCAGTTCTAGGGAATGTGGGATGCTTCAGAAATTGTACATGTATCTGGCGAAATATGATTGAGTTTTCGGCATTATGAGGCTTCCCTGGTCTTGCATGTAGGATTTTGCCACTAGCTCTATGGCGTGCTGGTCGAAATTGTAGCCAAGCGAAAAACCATGGCTAGCAAATCCTTCAAGTGGCCCTGCATACCAGTTGGAATATTCCAGCGAAAGCGAGGTCTTGCCTCCAAGGTCATAATTGACGCCTGCCGCGAACGGGACATAGCCAAAGTGCACAGATTCGCCCGTCCCGGAAAACCTCTTCCAGCCAAGGACACCTATCCCTAATTTTCCATACGCCGACAGCTCGCCATAAACCGGGGCTGTGCCCGTTGCCTCGACCGTAATAAGTTCGGGGGCCCCTGGGAACTTCGCTGTGACAGTTATAGTCACTTCGCCTTCCCTTTGCTCGTCCAGCTGATAGGCCCACTTTTTCCCCAGCACGCCTACTGCTGAGACAAGCCCGGGCATTTTGCCAATTTCAACCCCAACACGAGCAATCCTGTCCCTTGTAATATCAAGGTAATGCATGTCCTTCAGCGGGTCTTCCACATTCTCGAGCGGCTTTATGTGTGGAAGCCCCATGGGCTTGGGCTTGAAGAACAGCCCTTCGATTGGTGCAGGCCCGATTGGAAGGCCTGGAATGCGCCTCTCCTCGCTTTCAGCGCTCCCCTTTGCAGTCTCCTTTGTCACGTACCTTATCACGGTGCGCCTGACGCCCTTGTTGTAGAATTCGTCCAGCATCTTCCTGGCTTCGCCCTTGGGAAGGTCGGCGTATATAAGTTTGGCTACAGGGTCGGGAAAGCCGTTGTCAGAAAGCATCTTTGCCACAGCCTTTGCCTGGTTTTCCCCATAATTCGCCTTGTAATACTCGATCGCCTCGCCGACTTTGGGAGTTGTCAGCTCGGAATCGAAATCTACTCCGACCCCTCTCTTGTCTGTATAGGCCCTCAAGATTGCAAGCGCGGATTCAAGCTTTTTTTGAACTGCTGCGGAAATCCCTGTTTCAGAAATGAAAGCTGACAGTTCCTTGTTGCCCTTTATCACTCCCACCAGCTCGTCCTGCCATTTCTTGAGCTGGGGGTTGATTTTATCCCGCGGGTCGTTGTCATTGTATTCCTGGCTTACTGTGAGCTGGATGAGCGCTGGGCCTGCAGCGTCCTTTATTTTTGAAAGAACTGCGGTGGCCTCCAGCAGGCTGTTGATCATGATTGAAAGCGCCTGCGCCATATTGTATTCTGGGCGGTCTTTTTCCTCTTTCCTTGCTACAGGCACTTCGACAGACGCGAACCATTTCAGCGTCGCCTTCTCGCCAACTGCCGGATTGTACTCCAGCTTTGCGCCAAGCTTTGTCTTGTCCTCCTTGCCCTCTTTCACCCAATCGAGGAGATCATTCATGAAGAAGCCGAATGACTTGCGCTGCGTTGCGTAGCTCTCGCTCTTTCGTCAAGCTTTCCAAGCGCGATAATCCTCCCTCTGAACTCCTCGTATAGCGGAACCGGGATGTATCCCTTAGGCAGGCTGTCCTTGAGATTGTTTAGGTTTTTTAGGAGCTCGGCCTGATCCTCTGAGAGGGGCTGCTCTTTTTGCTTGCCCTTTTTTTGGGTTTCGGCCAGGAATATGAAAACCATGCTTAACCACCTTCTATGATATATTTGGCGGATAACATTTAAATACACCCTCTATATTTATTTGTTTCATCCATATGATAAAAGCGAATGAAAGGAGGAGATGGCATGATAACCAGCATAAGGATCACCAAGGTCGCGGCCGAGAGGAGCAAGGAGGATGAGATAGCCGGCTTGAATGTCAACATATCGGTCGACTCGGTCATTGCCAAGGGAGCGGACACCACCATAGGTTTCACCTATGCGGTCGCCTATGCCGAGGGCGTGGGCGAGCTTAAGATGTGGGGCAGCATCACCGCGCGCGAGGACGCCAAGCTCACCAAGGAAATAGCAGACAGGTGGGCAAAGGAAAAGAGGCTGCCAGACGCATTTGCCGAGCTTACGCTGAACGCTATAAACTACGCCTGCGGGACCAACGGCGTGCTCGTGGTAAGGGCAATCAACCTCTCGCCCCCGATAATGCCGCCTAGGATACAGATAGGGAACCAGCCGCCTGCGAAGGGCAACTAGTTTTCCTTTTTTTCCTTCCTTTTAAGCAAGACCCGATCCTTTGTTCTTATCCATAGCTGCAATGGCTGGAATAATTGCATTATTTCTGAATTCATTGGTTGCTAATTTGCGCCCAGGATAAAGTATACTGGTAACTCCCCCAGCAATGATAGCCATGAAAGAAAAGAAACCTGTCATTATAGCGACATTTTGATTCGGAATAATGAATGATGTGGCTAAGCCAAGCACCCCGAGGCTTGTTAATCCCTGAAGGGATCGGACCACCCGATTGGCCAACTTGACTTTTGTTGCTTTCTCCAAATATTCTGGCTCAGCAACTAGCAAGTTGATGAGTTTGTCTGTAGTCGTTCTCAGTTCTGCTGCCTTATTCATGCTCTCTGCAAGGGGTTTGAATGCGGCTTTTTGGAGTGCCCGTGATTCTCCTTCTTTAGAGGTATTTTTGTCTATAATATCTTTTATTTGATAGGAGAAGTGAGTGGAGGCCAGTTCGACCACGCCTCTATCTTTCTCGAAGAGAGAGCCCAATGCCTTGTGCAAATGTATGTTTGAGCGCGTCTTTTCATTTTCTCTATGGAGCGCAACCATGCGGCGTACCCGATTTCTTAGGCTTGAGGATGTAGAAGTCTTACTGTCAG
>JAHFEN010000135.1 GCA_023248455.1 Microcaldota archaeon
AGAACATCATCCGCGAGCTTGGCAATGCCGAGGCGCGGGGGGTGCAGGTAAGGGTCATCATGGAGCCGCGCGTGGAGGATGAACGCAAGACCAAGGTATTTGCCACCCTTCAGGAACTTGGCGTGATTGTGAAATGGGCCTCTTTTGAGTACAAGCTCACCCATGCCAAGTTCATCATTGTGGACGGCAGGAAGGCGCTGGTGGGAAGCATAAACCTGTCTCAAAGCGCGCTGACCGCGAACAGGGAGGCGGCAGTGCAGGTGGAGGGCGAAAAGGTAAAAGAGCTTGTGAGCGTATTCGAGGAAGACTGGGCTAAGGCAGGCGCGGGGTGAAAACATTGGAGCCGGAACTGGAACAGTCTCTGCAAAAGGCATGGGACTCCACTTGCAGGGTTATTTTCTGGCAGGAGATGGGCGGGCTTTCAGGTTACGAGGAATGGTTGGCCGAATACCTGCCAGGCGCTGCCAGGAGAAAATCCAACCTGAGCGGCAGGGAAGTCATAATTGCCAGGGACGCCTACCCAAAAGCAGCGCGCTTCATATCGAACGATGAGCTGGAGCAGAACAAGGAACATGCCTTGAGCATCAACCAGATAAAAGACATTGACACCCTGGTTCAGGCGTTGCGGGAAAAATGCGAGTATACTGGGAACAAGGTACTCGGTGCAAGCTCCAATGTAGAGGCATCTGACATAGTGATGGATTCGCACTTTGTGTACAATTCAACCAACATAGAGGAATCGGCGTATGTTCATTCTTCATTCATGGTAAGAAAAGGCAGCAAGTACTCTTTTGGGTCAGGCTATTTCGGGAAATCCGAGTTCATGCTGCGCGTGATTGGCACCTTCAACTCCAAGAGGTGTTTTGAGAGCTATTTTGTTCCAGATTCTGCAGATCTTTACTACTGCCACCAGTGCTTCGGGTGCCATGACCTGATGTTCTCGTTCGGGCAGCGAAGTTCTTCCTACAAGATAGGAAACCTGCAGCTTGCCAAAGAGAAATACCTGGAGCTCAAGGCTAAGTTGATCGGGGAGATGGCAGGGGAACTTAAAAGGGAAAAAAGGCTGCCTTCCCTTGTTGAATTGACGCCGAAAAGCGCGCCCTGCCCACTTCCGAAACTTGACATCAGGAAGCAGTGCATGGAAACAAACATGGCTGCGATCGAGAAAGGCTTTGCCTCCACCTACTCGCTTCTTTTCAAGAAGCAGCCCGGAAGCATAAGGGAATATGAAGAATGGCTGTCTGAAAACACAATCAAGATACTCCAGTCAAAAAGTGCCTTTGGCAACATCAACTACTATCCCGAGGGGTTCGCGTTTTACTGGAAGCTTTCAGAAGGGAGGAGAGTTTCATTTGATGAATTAATGGCAGTTGGCAAGCTTTCATCAAAGGAAAAAGACGTCAGATCGCTCAAAACAATAGGCAAGGCGCTTGATGGAATCGGATTTTTCACAGCCGAGCTTTTCGATGGCGAGAATTTCAACCACATAGAGTCTCCACTGGTCTACCATGGGACGAACGTCTACAAAACATATGACATTACGTTCGGCGACAACACGGGTGTGTGCTTCCTTGCGCTCAATTCCAAGCATGCCTACGGCTGCTACCGCATACTTGAGTCTCAGTTTTCGATGAAGTGCTACAATTCGCTATACATGAACCGCTGCCTTGAGATGGATTCGTGCAACAAGTGCTCTGACTCATACTTCTGCCACAATTGCGAGGGGCTGTCGGACTGCATGTTCTGCTTCAACATGAAGGGCAGGAGGCACAACGTAGGCAACACGCAGTTCGACAAGGAAACCTACCTGAAGGCAAAGGCTGTGCTTGTCGAGCAGATGGCTGAGGAGTTGGACAGGACGAGGAAGATGAGGCACAGCATATTCACAATCGGGGCAGGCAGGTAGTCCTTATGGCAAACGTTATCATGGACACGCTGGAGAGGCGCTGGAATGCCATATGCAAGATTCTGTTCCGCGAGGAAATAGGACCCATGAAAGACTATGTGCCCTGGCTTAGGCGCTACAATGAGCCCATTACCTACAGGAAGTCATCCGTGTCAGGCAAGGAAATTGCCTATGCGATAGACGCGTACAGCGAAGGATCGAAGTGGATCAGCTTTGAGGAGATAGATTTTGGCAAAAGGTTTGAGCCGCTGGACTTGAATGAAATAAAGGACATTGACTCGCTTGTTGAGGCGCTGTCCGACCGATTCTATTACACGGGAAATGTAATATTAGGAAATTCCGGCGAGGTGGAAAAAAGCTCCAATATTTCAGACTCTTTCTACATGCACGAAACAGGCAAGCTCGCTGACAGCAAGTATGTTGCTTATTCCACCTTGGGGAGGCTGAACGAGGACTGCTTTGGCTGCAATGGCATTGGAGAGTCTCAATTTCTGATAAAGTGCCATGAAACATTCAGGGACAAGCGCTGCTTGGAACTTTGGATGGGCCAGAATTCTTCAGACTGCTTCTATGTGCACCAGCTTGCCGACTGCTCAGACTGCATGTTTTCCTTTAACCTGAAAAGCAAGAGGCATGCGATAGGGAACCTTGTGCTGGAAAAGGCCAAATATGAGGCAATAAAGGCACAACTGCTCTCTGAAATGGCCGCGATGCTTAAGAATGACAAGAAACTGCCCTCGCTAGTGGACATTGTGGCAAAGTCAAGGTATGAAAAGCCAAAGCTGGCTTCGGGCAGGGAGGAGGGGCAGAAAACGGATATGGCTCCAATTGAGACCGCTTTTGAAAAAACTTTCAAACTCTTGCTTGGCGCAAAACCTGAAGGGCCTGTGGACGTTTATTCCGAATGGCTGAAAAGGAATGTGCGCAGGCAGGAGAAGTGCTCGTCTGCCATAAGCGGCAGGCCTGTTTACAGGTGGGACTATGCAGACTATTTCAATTTGCCGAATGACAGGCTGATAACCCATATTGAAGCACAGAAGTTCGGGGAGCAGGTAAAGCTCTCTGAAGCGGAAATAGGAAGCATAAGCCTGGGAAACGCCTATGAGAGGTTAGGGAAGATAGCTTTTTTCACGCCCGAATACTGGGAGGGCACCAATACCAATGTCATAGAATGCGCAGCACCCACTGACACTGCCAATGCTTACCGCTGCTCGCCCATATTATACTCTAAATATTGCGCATACTCTTTCTGGCCAAGAAGCAGCCAGTATGTGTTCGGTTCAGGCGCTCTTTTGGACTCGGAATTCTGCCTGAACTGCTACCATTCAGTAAAGCTCCGCAGATGCTTTGAGATGGATTCGTGCAGAGACTGCTCTGACT
>JAHFEN010000136.1 GCA_023248455.1 Microcaldota archaeon
AAGGAAATTGGGGGGGATGTGCGCGAGGGAAAGCGCACGCTCCTCACCATCCATGCAATGGACACCCTGCCGCAAAAAAAGAGGGCGCGTCTCCAGGAGATAATGAAAATGGAGGAAAAGGGCAGTGATGATGTAAAGGAAGCGGTTGTGCTCCTTAAAGAATCTGGCGCACCGGCGGCTGTGATGGCAGATGCGATGGGAAAAATCACATCCGCCATGGGAAAACTTTCCACACTGCCTAAAAGCCAGGCCAAGGAGACGCTCGTGGATCTTGCCGAATACATCACGAGAAGAAAACGCTGATTTTTTAGATAGATTTTTAAATTCGAACCGAGAAAATCGTGCTTGGCAGACCCGGGTGATTTTTATGGCAATAAAAGTATCGAAGATATATGGGATGGATATTTATACTGACGCGGGCAAGTTCCTCGGCCGCGTGCAGGAAATTCTTCTCGACTTGGAGAAGGGGGAGATAATCCGCCTGACAATGGAGCCCCTGAATTCTGTGTCAAAGGATGAGGCAAAAAGGATCCTGCGCGACAAATCCGTGCTTTTCAAGTCTGTAAAATCAGTTGAGGATGTGGTGGTTGTGACCAAGGGTGCCGCATCCGCAGCTGGCCTTGAAGGATAGCTTTTCCTTTTTTTCCTTATCCCATTGGGCTCCAAGCAAACGCCTTTCAGTCTATACCACCCACCAGTGAACTTCCGTTAATGTTAGTGAGGGGGGGTTGATTTTTACGTCGCATATTAAATTTTTATTCAATGGATATTGTTGTTTACTGTAACTATGGTTACATATACAAGACAGCAAGATAAAAACGAATTTAATATGTATAATAATGGAAGTGTGGGGCCTGGCTTATCAGAAACCTGTTGAGAGTGGACTGGCAGACCTCGCCCTCAAACAACTCTGCCATGCCGCTGATTGAAGTGGCTGGCGAGAGAATCAGGCTGGCGATAAAGGCCATGAAGTTCTCTGCTGCTTTACACGACGGCAACGTAAGGCATAAAAAGTCCAATTCACTGAAAATTCTGATAAACTCTTCGGTGTGCATGGTTTATCACCAATGAGCTTTGCACGTCAGAGTTTATCAATTTGCAAAACTTAAGCTAGATTTGAAAATCAGGAAAAAACATAGCGGGAAGTGGATTTGAACCACTGATCTCTGGGTTATGAGCCCAGCGGGCACTCCAAACTACCCTATCCCGCTTCAAACTAATCAGGCTGAAGGTGCTTAAAAGGTTTAGCTATTGGGCACGAAGAACCACGGCAAAATAGTTGGAAGGTTAGGGCGCCAATATCCGGACATCCACATTGCCGCCTGTTTTTTCTTCAACCAGGCGGCGGAATTCCCCAGGGTCTGCGCGCGTCTGCTCAAGATGGTTGTAGTGATAGGGTATTGCCACCTTTGGCAAAATCACAGCAATCGCATCGGCGGCCTCCTTTGCATCCATAGTGTAAGTCCCGCCAATCGGAACAAGGGCGATGTCGCACTTGCAGCCACCCATCTCAGGGATAAAATCAGTGTCCCCTGCAACGTAAACCGAACCCGTCCTGAACCTGACAATATAGCCAACGCCATCGCCCTTTGGATGGTATGGTTTGCTGATGTTGTAAGCATGCACAGCTTCCACAACTGCGCCTCCGATCTTCTCCTTGCCGTGTATTTCAATGAGGCGCACAGGCAGCTTGCATCCGTGCCCTATTGCGACAGTCCGGCTGGTGGTGATTGAGGGCGCTGCAACACAGTGGTCGAAGTGCCCGTGCGTATACAATATCGCATCCGCAGGCCCTGCGCCCCTGGGAAGCACGAACGGGTCAATGTAAAATGCGAGCCCATCTGCCTCAAGCAAGCAGCTCGCATGCCCGAAAAGCGTAACCTTGATGCCTGAAAAAACCGTGCTGTTCGACATGGCTTCCACCAAACCCGCGTATAGGGGAAGCAGTTAACACCACTTCCCAGACCAAATTATCCCAGCCTGGGATTTTTATTATTTGTCCTTTAGAAAGAGCCATCTTGGGTTTTGGGTGTTTGTTGTGCCAGAAGATGCGGTTTACGACGTCATTATCGTGGGCGGCGGGCCTGGCGGCTCGACCTGCGCCCAGTTTCTCGGAATAAAAGGCAGGAAGGTCCTTCTTTTGGACAAGGAGTCGTTCCCGCGCGACAAGACCTGCGGCGATGCGATTTCAGGCAAATCCATCCGGATACTCTCCGAGCTTGGTATGACAGAGCGCCTCATAAAAGCCGATCACGGAGAAGTAAACGGGCTTCTGTTCTCCTCGCCCAACGGGAAAAGCATAGCCATCCCGTTCAGGAGGGATAATAGGGGGATCGAAACTGGCTATGTCTGCCGCCGCCAGGTGTACGACCACCTTCTCTGGAATGGCGCAAAAAACAGCGCTCAGGCAATGGAAAAAATGCCCGTGATTGGCGTTGTGAGGGAAGGCGGCAAAATCACGGGCGTGAAGGTGAAAACGCCCGACGGGACTGAAAAGGAGCTCCTGGCCAAGATAATTGTTGGGGCGGATGGGGCGTCTTCGCTTGTGGCACGGGAAGCGCGGGGCGCCGAAATCGACCCCAACCACACCTGCGTTGCCTACCGGGCGTATTATTCTGGAGTAAAAGGCATGAGCAACGCACTTGAAATCCACTTTGTAAAGTCGATAATGCCCGGCTACTTCTGGATTTTCCCTGCTGACAATGGCCTTGCCAACGTGGGCCTAGGCATGATAATGTCTGACATGAAAAAGACGGGCATCAACCTTCAGAAGGCAATGTTGGACATAATCGGGCAAAACCCGCTTTTCAAGGAGCGTTTTGCCGCAGCCAAGCAAGTCTCGCCAATATCAGCCTGGTCGCTGCCCATTGGCTCAAAGAAGCGCAAGGTGCACGCGGACAATGTTCTTTTGGTGGGGGACGCGGCAGGCCTGGTCGACCCGTTCTCAGGCGAGGGGGTCGGGAACGCCATGCTTTCGGGCAAGCTCGCCGCAAGCGTGGCAGACGAGGCCCTTTCCGCAGGGGACACGTCTGCGCAGTTCCTTTCGCGCTACGACGAGCGCCTCTGGAAGGAAATCTGGGACGAGCTTTCAATGAGTTACAACATGCAGAGGCTCGGGCGCATAGAATGGCTCCTCAACTTCGTGGTCTCCAAGGCTGCATCTTCCGACAAGGCGCGCGAGGCAATCGCAGGCACATTCTCAAACGAGGAGGCGAAAAAGGGCTATACTTCCCCCCTATTTTACATAAAGCTGCTAATGTCCTGACCAAGGCGATTTGC
>JAHFEN010000137.1 GCA_023248455.1 Microcaldota archaeon
GTTCAGCCCGAACGAGAAAGTGACTGTCAGACTCGGGAAGGAAAAAATAAGCTACGCAGTCGGAGACAAGAGCATCAAGAACCGGCAAGTCATCAGCGTGGACCAGAAAAATTACATGGCATTCATTGTGCCAGAGAGCTGGGCGGAAGACAAGACGCCCATTGACCCGGAAGAGCGTGCCTTGCAGCTGCTCGCAAACTTTGGTATGCTTTCTGAGCACACTGCCTCCCCTGCAGCTATTCTCAGGAGTAAGGAGGGCGAGGTCACGCTCTTATGCGAAATATCTGGTGCAATTGCCTCGGCTTCGGGCGAGATGAAGCGGCTGGACATTGGGAATATGACTCCGGCAGAAAGAGCAGAACTAAACAGGCGCACCATTGACCGGCTAGGTGCCATCCAAATGATGGGCCTTTCTTGCGGCGGAATCAACCAGTCCGACATCCAATACGACGACGGGGATGTGAAGCTCCTAAATCCTGTTCCGTTCGCCCCAATGAACGAGGAGGAGGGCGCAAGAGATGTGTGGTATGAGCTCATTGCCACCCTGAGGTCTATGGAAGGAGGCTCGACTTCCAAAGCTGCAGAGACGGCCAGGAAAAGTGCCGCAAAATACGCCTTCGAGAGCAACGTTGTCCTTAGAAAAGAAATGCTCGGTCAAACCAGGAACAATCCGAAGCCGTATGCGGTTGCTGCTGACCAAGCGAATACCCTTGCGCATTGCTGGTAGGTCAGCCAAGGCTCACTCTCGTGAACTCGTTCTTGGCCTTGTCTCTCTCCAGCCTGAAGACCGCGCCTTCTCCCGTCTCCCCTAGCATTGGGTCGTGCGTGATAACGAACGTCTGCTCGACAATGGAGGGTATCTTCGTGTTTATCGCGTCCGACAGCATGAGCACAGCGTCAGAGTCAAGGTTGTGCGTTGGCTCGTCAAGTATCAGCCAGCTCACGTCTGGGGTCAGCACGGTGGCAAATGAAATGCGCAATGCAAGGCAGAGGCAGGCACGCTCGCCCCCCGAGGCAACAGCATCCACCTCAAGCCACTCGCCTTTCTGCATAAGCAGCCTGTAGTCCTTTTCGTCCGCCTCTATTTTCACTCCGGAGTAATCCGAATACGGATAAACAGCAGGCCAGACTTCGCCCAGCGCCTCGTTTATTTCCTCCACAAGCGCGCTTCGCATCTCCGACTGCGCTGCTACCAGGCTGTTCTTGTAGATTGACATGCTTTGCGCAGCCTCGGAATATTTCTTTGCCATTGCGGCCTTTTCCTGCAAGAAGGCAAGCGACGTTTTCTCAAGCACAAGCATTTCCTCAATGAGAGCGAGCTGCCTCCCTTCCCCAGCCATCTCGGTTTCGGCGCGCGCGGTTTCCACCCTGAGGGCTCCTGCCTCTTCCCTGGCCCGTTCGTATTTCTGCTCGTCGAAAGCTAGGGAAGAAAGCTTCTGCTGCGCCTGCTGCAGCCGCGCCTGCGTGCTTTCACGGTCTGCAAAAAGCCGCTCCAGCCTCTCGGTTTCATCGAATGATTTCCTGACAGCCTCAACGAGATATTCGATCTCGGAAGCCCCCTTTTCAAGCGCCAGCAGTTCTGATTCCAGCCTGTCTTTCAATGCCCCCGCCTCAGCTATTTTTTTCGCAAGATCGGCAGGATCTTCTGCAGCGGAGGCTATCCTGCCAAGTTCGGATTGGCAAGACTTTGCATCCATAAGCGATTTCTCGAGAAGTGCAGCCTTTGCTCGCTTGTCTGCAACCTCTTCGATGTGCTTTTTGGCAAGCAGCGCTGCCTCGTCAATCTGGACCTGCTTCTCTTCAGCCAATGCCTTTGCCTTGCCCCCTGACAGGTCGGAGTCGCAAACCGGGCACTTGGCAGAGGCTGAAAGGAGCGCGTCAACGGATTTTTTCAGCTCCTCCTCCTGGGCGTGAAGAGCTGCATGGAGCAGCAGCATGTTCTCAAGTTCGCCTTTTTCCTCTGCAAGCTCCTTTTCCAGTGTCTCAAGTATTTTCCCGGAAGTCAGCTGCCGGAGCTTTTCTGCGAGCGCAGCCTTTCTCCCCTGCGCCTCCTCTGCTGCCTTCAGCCTGCTTTCAGCGACCGCAAGATTGCTTTTTGAAGAGGAAAGCCCAAGCTGCAGCTGCCTGGCTTTCTCCCTTGAGGATTTCAGCTCGAGTTCAGCCCTGGCTTTTTTTCCGGAAAGAGCCTCAATCTCGCCAATGGCTGGCTTGACCCTGCCCTCAGATTCGCGCAACAGCCGCTCAAGCTGCCCGCTCAGCCGCTCGCACTCAGTCTGCTCGCGCCGAAAGACAGCGCGCAGCTTTTCTAGCGAGGAAAGACCTGCCTCCGCGGCTTTCAGCCTTGAAGAAAGATCTGCCTGTGCTGCCCTGAGCTTTTCGAATGATTGGCCAATCTCCTTCTTCTGCGATTCTAATTCGGCTATTTTCTTTGAAGCCTGCTGCATTTTTTCAGGGTCTGCCTCTGCTGCAAAAATGCCCGATTGCTCGGTGAGCTTGGTTCCCGCAGCCTGCGCAGCCTCGCGCGCTTGGTCAAAGTCGCCAAGCCCGAGCAGCCAGTCAATCTCCTGCTTCCTTGCCCTGGGGTTCAGTGAAAGAAGGTAATCTATCCTGTTCTGCTCTGAATATATGGCTCGGGTGAAAAGTTCGTAGTCCACCCCCAATACAGATATGATGTAATCCGTGACCGCCTTGGGTCCCCTTTGCACAAGCTTTCCATTGAGGCGCGCCTCAGCATCGGATATCCTCTTGCCAATCCTCCTCACCACTTCATATTTTGCGCCGCCCTTCTCAAACTCGAGCGCAACAGCGGCATACGGCGCCATGCTTCCCATGCTCACCAGATTCTCGACTGCCTGGTCGCGCCTGCTCATCTTTGGGAAGGTGCCGTAAAGCGCAAAGCTGAGCGCGTCCAATACTGAGCTTTTGCCCGAGCCCATCCTGCCTAGTAGTATGTTCGTCCCCTTGCCGAATTTGAAGCTGGAGCTGGAGTGCGACTTCCAGTTCTCAAGCCTAAGCGAAAGTATCACGGATTCCCTCCCGGCAAAAATAGGGCAGGGAAAGAATAATTAGCTTGCCCTAATGGACATCTGATGAAATAGTCAATGGCTGTCAATTCGTGTGGCCTTAAGCATGCCCAGGAAAGTGTGGCCTTTCTCGCCATCTTTCATGTATCTGGCGGGGCTTGTTTCCTCTACAATGAATCCCGAATCCTGAAGCTTGGCCCACAAGTCACCATATCCCCAGTGATATTCAATGACAATCTCCTTGAAAC
>JAHFEN010000138.1 GCA_023248455.1 Microcaldota archaeon
AGGAAATTCCCGCTCTATCCTGAGCTTGAAGACTGAATGATGGCCATGCCAATGGCAGCATGGGGTGCAAAAATGGTCAAACCAGAGCCGAGATGGGCAAAATGGGTGCGGAAATAATCCGGCAGCGCGGTGTTATCATGCGTGCGAAAATCATCGACGGAAAAAAAATGGCGGACGGTCTTCTTGAAAAAGCCAAGCAGGAGATCGCGCTTCTGGCCCGCCCCCCCTGCCTCGCAATAGTGATGGCAGGCGACGATCCCGCATCCCAAGTTTACGTGAAAAAGAAACTCGACGCCTGCAAAAAAGTTGGAATCCTATCAAAAGACATCCACCTTCAATCATCCGCGTCTGAAAAGGAAATAATCGGCGCGGTCAACAGGCTGAATAAGGACGATGGAGTGGACGCCATACTGGTGCAGGTTCCGCTGCCTGGCACAGTCGACGAGGACAGGATACTCTCAGAAGTGTCTCCGGGAAAGGATGTAGACGGATTCCACCCTTTGAACTTCGGTAAATTGGCGCTCAACAACAGCGAATTAATCCCCTGCACCCCTCGTGGAATTATTCACATGCTCAAAGAGAGCGGCGTGCAGCTTTCCGGCATGCACGCTGTTGTAATTGGCAGAAGCAGGATTGTGGGCAAGCCCCTGGCGCTTCTCCTTCTTAATGAAAATTGCACTGTTACAATCTGCCACAGCAGGACTCCAGGCGTTGGCGCGTTCACCAGGCAGGCTGACATAGTGTGCGTGGCGGTGGGCAAGCCGAAAACCCTGACAGCAGACATGATCAGGCAGGGCGCAGTAGTAATTGACGCCGGAACAAACCGGCAGGGCGAGAAGCTGGCAGGCGATGTGGACTTCGCTGCAGTGAAGGAAAAAGCCTCGCTCATCACTCCTGTGCCAGGCGGGGTCGGGCCAATGACGGTTGCCATGCTCATTAAGAATACAATTGCATGCTACAGGCTGCGCGGAGGGAAGTGAGAGGCATGCCCTCCAAACCGGTTTCATATGAAAAGGCACTTGCGAAAATCTACTCCCTTGACAGGTTCGGAAGCCGGCTTGGGCTGGAAAGAATAAGCCGCATACTCGTGCTGCTGGGCAGCCCTGAGAAAAATTACAAGTGCGTCCTGGTTGCCGGCAGCAATGGCAAGGGCTCCACGGTGGAAATGCTCGGATGCATTTTTTCCTCCAACGGTTGGAAAACCGGCACTTACTTTTCCCCGCAAATAGAGGAATTCCCTGAGCGCATCAGGATAAACAGCAGGAATGCCGACAAGTGCGAAATTGCAGCCGCATATTCGGAAGTGGCCGCAGTCTGCTCAAAAAACAGCATTCCAGCCACATTCTTCGAGGTGGTAACCGCAATGGCGCTCCTGGTTTTCTCCTGGAGAAGGGTAAAATTCGCTGTACTGGAGGTCGGGCTGGGGGGCAGGCTGGACGCCACGAACGCAGTTGAGCCGGATATTTCAGCAATCGCGTCCATTTCCCTTGAGCACACCGAAGTTCTCGGAGGAACAGTGGAGCAGATAGCGCATGAAAAATGCGGCATAGCAAGGAAGGGAAAGCCCCTTGTGGTTGGGCAGGTGGGGGGCGCTACCAGGAAGGCAATTGAGCGGGAATGCATTGCAATGGGCGCCAAGCCTGTTTTTGTGTCGGACGATGTGAGGGTAGGGAAGCTTGTGAAAAAAGGAAGCTGCTACGCATTTTCTGCGGCATTCAACCGCGCCAATTACTCAATTTCACTATCCACACCCGGCAAATTCCAGGTGAGCAATGCCTGTTCTGCCCTTGCCGTTGCGTCCCTCCTTGGGGCTAAAAGGCAGGCAATAGAAAAAGGCTTGCGCTCTGCTGCTCCAAAATACCGCCTCCAGGCAATCTCCAAGCATCCGCTGGTCATTGCGGACTGCTGCCACAACCCAGGGGCCGCGTTTGCAATTGCAGCGGAGTTGCGCGGCCTTTTCGGCAAGAAGATTCTCCTCTTTTCCGCAATGAGGGACAAGGACTACGGGCAGGTGCTGGACATACTCCGCCCGTTTTTCAGCCAGCTGGTGCTCACAGAGGTTTCCCTTGAGCGCGCTGCAAGCGTGGGTGAGATGGAAAAAGCCGCGAAGCGCGCGGGCTTCATGCCAATAGGGGTGAAAAATCCAGCAAAAGCATTGGCGCAGGCAAAACGGCTTGCCGGGGAAAACGGGACGCTTCTGATAGCTGGCTCGGTCTACCTGTTGGCAGAGCTGTTCGGAAAGGATAAAATACAAATAGCCCAATAATATAGAGGTGGCGCGAGAGCGGAGCTTCATATTATTTAGTTTCAGGTGTTTAGGCAATGAAAGACAAAATCCGAAAAGAAATGATCGAAAAGAGGGAATACCACCACTCCGCGGGCGGGCACTTGCACTGCCTGGAAATAATGGACCGCTTCCTGAGGCTTCCCGAGTTCGAATCGGCAAAAATCCTGCTCCTCTACGCATCAAAGGGGAGCGAGGTGCACACCGAAGGGATTATCCAGTCCGCCCTATCCCTTGGGAAAAAAGTCGCTTTGCCCGTCACGCTCAAGGAGAAAAAATCCGTTGATATCTACGAGGCAAAATCGCTTGACGAGCTTACTGTCGGCGCATTTGGCATCATGGAGCCACAGCAGGATTCGGCCCGAAAGCTCGAGCCTGGGGAAATAGACATTGTAGTGGTGCCCGGAGTCTCCTTTGACAGGCGCGGGCACAGGATTGGGTACGGCATGGGCTACTATGACTCGCTTCTTGGAAAAATCAAGGGGAAGAAGATAGGCCTGGCATACGGTATGCAGATTGTGGAAAAAGTGCCTGATGAGCCCCACGACATCGCCGTTGACATGATTGTCACTGAAAACGAAACCATAAAGTGCCAGGACAACAGCTTGCCTAAACCGTTTCGCGTAGTGGTGCTAGCATCTGGAAATGGAAGCGACTTCCAATCCATAGTCGATGCAAGGAAAAAAGGGGAAATAGATGCTGATATAGCCGGGCTCATAACTGAAAACTCCGATGCATTCGCAATCGAGAGGGCAAAAGAGAGCGGAATACCCGCCTTTGTGATAAAATGGTCTGCCCGGGAAGAGCTGGATGCGAAAATAAAGGAAAAACTAGACGAGCTTTCGCCCGACCTTGTGGTGCTCGCTGGCTACATGAAAATAATAAAGAGCAATGAGCTCCTGTCCGCGTACTCAGGGAGGATAATAAACATCCACCCCTCGCTCCTTCC
>JAHFEN010000139.1 GCA_023248455.1 Microcaldota archaeon
ATACCTTTCGTAAAACGGGGAGGCAAAGAGTCCCTCGAATATGCGCTTTACCAGGAGGCTGAGGGATTGGGCGTGGGTTTTGAGTTCAATTCAAGAGAAGCAGGCTCTGGTGCAGACATAATCGCAACGGGCGGGCAAGGGTGCGACTTTGCCGCAGCCGGCGCGATCTATGAAGATACCGATTTCCCCCGCGACCATTTTTTGGCTGTCTTTGATGACCGCTACTCCCCTAGGGGCTGGTACAGCTACATTTTCCCGATTTCATCGGACGAAGTGGAGTTCGTGAACTGCGTCTCCCAGCCGCACGTGCCCAAGCTTGCCGCGCTCACCGAAAAAGCGCTCAAGGAACGAAAGATACTCCGCGATTTTTTGGGCGGAAAAAAGAAAACCGCAAGTTTTGCCGGCTCTGGGTCTGCAAAAGTGCCAAAGACCGCATTTGCAAACGGAAAATACCATGTGGGCGAGGCGGCGGGCTTCCAGGACCCGTTCATGGGGTTTGGGATTGTTTATGCACTCTGGTCTGCCAAGCTTGCATCAGAATCAGTGCTCACCGGCTCGGATTACGACGCAGCCTGGAGAAAAAATATCCTTCCGCTAATGAAAAAGGACTTCGCAAGGCGCTTTCCAATGTCCCTCCTCGGCGACGCAGTGCCGGAGCTTGTCATGCGCAAGTACAAAAACAACGACACGATCGACATTTCAAACGCTGCGCCCGAGCGGTTCCCTTTCTATAATCTCGTAGAGGAAGCATTCTTCAGGCTCGAGTGCCTCAAAAAAGACGCTACTGGCTATTATTGAGCCTGGTCACCCCTTGTTTTTCCCATCATCTTTCTTTTCCCGTTTCTCTATCTGGCAGATTTCGTCCATTGAGACTGTATCGTCATAATCCTTCAGGTAGGGCTTGAGTTCGTCATCATGCTGCCTTATCCGCTCCTGCTTCACCCGCTGCTGGAGCTCGGCGAGCTGGCGGGCTTTTCGCTCCTCCCGCCCCCTCTCCCTCTGCTCGTACGCGGCTTTCCTCTCAGCCAGAATCTCCCCATAAACTGTATCGCACTTTTCCCTCACGCTGTCAAGCTCGTGCTCCAATTCCCGGATTTCCGAAACAGCAGCGTGCAGCTCATGGCGCTTGGCATCCACTGCCTTCCTGGCATCATCAGCTTCCCTGTGCCTGGCAAGCTCCTTGCGTATACCCCGCAGGTGCTTTATTAGGTCCTTCTCCTTCTTGGGGGTGTATGCTTCAGTGGCAATGGAAAACTCGATATGCTCTGCTTCAGCCGCAAGTTTCATGGTGTGGCTGGCACCCTGGCCGCGAATGGCAGGCACAAGCTCAGCGAGTTTCTTACGGGCATCCATGACAAGCGGGTTTTTTTCCTTCAGCTTGTCGATTATTCCCCTCCTGCTCGCAATAAGGGCGTCCAGCTCAAGCTCCTTCGGGGTTTTTTGGCGGCCAGGCTGGTAGGAAGAGGGCTGCACAGCACTTGCAGATGGCAGGGCTGGCTGTGGGTTTGCGGCAGGAAGCATTATGGCAGCCTGCTTCTCTTCAACAGGCATTTCCACCAGTTCTTTTAATCCGTCTGGCAAGTCGGAAAGCGAACCTGGACGCACGGTTTTTTTTTCATCACCCAATGAATTACCCACTTGTCGCTTTTGGTGTTTTTCTGTATGGAAACATTTAAATATACGGGCTCGCCAAACTATCTTCAGAGGAAATGCCCGTCTTTTATTTCTGTCTCTGACAGAAAACTGGTCGCCTTGCCCGCGCGTTTGCGCGGGCCTACTTTTCTTAAACCCTTACTTTGGGGCAGTTAGCTGGCAACCAAACGAGTTTGTCCTCTGGCTTCTTTCAGAGAATTACTCCCCCAAATGTTTATTATCCTTAGCCAATCCTCTCATGCTCGAAAGCAGCATCCAGTCGCGAGCCTGCTCCAGGAGAATAAGCGCAATAAGGGCGCCCAGCCTCAACATCTTGTCCTCGCTTACCAGAACCAGCGCAATGCAGAATGCCATTGGCGCAAGGATGAGGAACCTGGCTGCAAATATCGAAATCAGTTTCATGGTTATCGTTGGCTCTTGCGGAAACTCCATCCAAGCTGCCTTGCGCCCAGTCACTTAGAACATTATTGCTGCCATCTCCACCATTCTGTTGCTGAAACCCCACTCGTTGTCATACCACGAGAGCACTTTCGCAGTTTTTCCTATGGCAAGCGTGGAAAGACCGTCTACAGTGGAACTCACTTGCGTGTGCACGATGTCTGACGAGACTATGGGGTCCTCAGTGTACTCAAGCACCCCCCTCATCTCGCCTTCAGCCGCTTTTCTCATTGCAGCATTGATTTCTTCCTTTTTCGCTTCCTTGGAAAGCAGCACGGACAAGTCGTTTATCGAGCCGACCGGAATGGGCACGCGGAGCGCCAGGCCGTCCAGCTTGCCTTTCAGCTTTGGGATTACCTCGCCAATGGCTTTTGCGGCGCCAGTTGAAGTCGGGATTATGTTCACTGCCCCTGCCCTTGCGCGCCTGAAATCCTTATGGCTGGCATCCAGTATGAGCTGGTCGTTGGTATAGGCATGGCAAGTGGTCATGAATCCGCTTTCAATGCCGAAATTGTCATCCAGCACCTTGGCAACAGGAGCCAGGCAGTTTGTAGTGCACGAGCCGATTGAGACTATGTTGTGCTTTTTCTTGTCATAAACACTTTCATTCACGCCCAGCACCACGGTCGCATCTGCCTCGCCCCCCTTGCAGGGCGCGGAAATGAGCACTTTTTTCGCCCCTGCCTTGAGGTGCAGGCTCGAGCCAGCGCGGTCAGTGAAGGCGCCGGTGCACTCCAGGACAAGGTCAACTCCCAGATTGCCCCATGGCAGGAGTGCAGGGTCCCGTTCAGCGGTTATGGCGATCTCGTGCCCGTCTATAGTGAATTTGCCAGGCCCGCCATTCACTGCACCAGCGTACCTGCCCTGGGTGGAGTCGTACCTGAACAGATGGGCAGACAATTTCGGGTCGTGCGTGTCGTTAATTGCCACGATGTCGAATTTCTTGCCAACAAACCCGCGCTCGAACGCCGCGCGCACCACGAGCTTGCCAATCCTCCCGAATCCGTTCACAGCTACCTTTATTGCCATAATAGCACCCCGCAGAACAAAGATGAGCCGAATTCGGTGTGAAAATTTAAAACCCGGC
>JAHFEN010000012.1 GCA_023248455.1 Microcaldota archaeon
ATAAGGATACTTCAGTCGCTGACATCCAGGCCTTACAATCTGAACCAGCTTACCCTCAAGCTTGGCTTGGACTACAAGACTACCCAGCATCATCTGGAGGTGCTGATGGAATCGGGTCTGGTGCGGCCCGGGGAAAAGAAGTATGGCAGCCTATTCTTTCTGACCGAGTTTGCAGTTGGGAACGAAGAGCTGCTAAAGTCGATCTGGAAACAGTTGGGAAAAGATAAATAAAGGGGTTAACCCAGAAGGGATAGCATGGAATTTGAGATGATGTGCACATTCGCTTTCGAGGCGATAAGTTCGCTTCTTCTGCTTGCGCTTCTGCGGGTTTACTACAGAAACTACAGGTTGATAAAGGCCAAGTTCACTCTCGGCCTGCTGGTTTTCGCAGCGCTTCTGCTGCTCCAGAACTTAGTAGGCATCTATTACCGCTTTACAATGATGAATTTTTACAATTTAGAAGCTACGGAAGGCGTAGCGATCATTCGCGGTATAGAAGTGGTTGCCCTTGCAGTGCTTCTTTACATCAGCTGGGAGTAAAATTTACGCCATAAATTGGAAATAAGTTGGGAAAACCTTTATATGCCAGGCTAAAGGAGCAATGGTTGAGGTGTTGTTGATGAGACAATATATTTTTGCATTTGCAATTCTCGCCATTCTGATTTTTGCTGGATGTGCTGGCTATGGAACACGGCAGACAACTACAGCTCCTGCGCCGCAGGGCGCAGAGGAAAAGGCAATGGGTGAGAAGAATGCAGTGCTTGAAAAAAATAACAGCACCGGCATGATAAAGAGCGAATCCCCTGAGATGGAGCAGAAGGAAAAGCAGGCGGGCTCCGTGATGAAAGAAAATAACTCAAATTCAAGCATGAGGAAGGAAGGAAGCATGATGGAACCAGGCAAGGCATCCTACTCGAACTATAACGCGGCAGCTTACCAGAAGGCGCTTTCGGCAGGCAAGGTCGTTTATTTGGAATTCTACGCCGCTTGGTGTCCTGACTGCCGCGCATACGAGCCAAGGCTGCTGCAGGCATTTGGCACCATGTCGTCCGATCCCAAGTTCAATGGTGTTGTGGGCTTCAAGGTCAACTATGACACGCAGGATGATCTAAAATCTCAGTTTGGCATCGTGGGTCAGCACACACATATCATAATTGGCAAAGATGGAAGCGTAGCTGTCAAATCCCGCGAAATCTGGAGTGCGCAGAACCTGGTTGACAACATAGGCAAGGCTCTTTGAGGGCGGCGATATTGTTATGGCATCCGAGGTAACCCTGGTGGCGGCATTTCTCGCAGGTCTTATTTCCTTTGCCTCGCCATGCGTACTGCCCCTTGTGCCAGGCTTCCTTTCCTACCTAGGAAGTGTGGGGCTCAGAGAAGGCGAAAAGGGATCACGTATGCGAATCTTTCTCAACGCGGTTGCCTACGTACTTGGCTTTGTCCTGGTTTTCTCCATCCTAGGCGTGCTTCTCAACGGAATACTGGGCAGCGCTGCTTATGTGACGCGGCTCTGGCTTGGTAGGATTGGGGGCATCATAATAATCGCATTCGGCCTTTACATGCTGGGGCTGGTTAAGTTGGGCTTTCTGCAATCAGAGTACCGCATAAAGCCGAGCGAGGGGGGGAAACGCCCCTATCTGTTTTCATTCCTATTCGGCGCAAGCTTCGCAGTGGGTTGGTCTCCATGCGTGGGAGCGATACTCGGCGCAGTGCTGACGCTGGCTGCGACCGCGCCAGGCCAGTCGTTCGCGCTCCTGTTTGCCTACTCCATCGGCCTTGGGCTGCCATTTCTTGCTGCAGGGGCATTCATCGCACAGGCGCGCGATGCAATCAAAAAATTCAGCCCCTACATGCAATACTTCAATATTGTCTCAGGCGCACTGCTGATCATCCTTGGAATACTGGTATTCACGGACAGCCTCTCGAGCGTGGCAGACCTTGGAATTGCACAGTTTGTGCTAGGTGGGAAATAAATGGAAACGAAACAGGCATTCCTTCTTGCAACAGCGCTGGTGCTGATTGCAGGGGCGATTTTCTACCTAGAGGCAGCCAAGCCCAAGATCCCAGCCTTGCCTTCCGCAGTACCGGTTTCCAATGCGCCTTCGGACAATGGGGTTGATTTCTCAGTCTATCCAAAGGCGCCAGAACTGACCGGGATAGCCGGTTACATAAATGCGCCGCCCAACCTGACAATTGCATCGCTGCGCAGGCACGTGGTGCTTGTGGATTTCTGGACCTACACCTGCATCAACTGCATTCGCACGCTGCCCTACATGAACAGCTGGAATGAGAAATATTCAAAAGACGGCCTTGTAATAATAGGCGTGCATTCGCCCGAATTCGACTTTGAGAAAGATTATGGCAATGTGCTCTCAGCAGTGAACCAATACGGTATCAAATACCCGGTCGTCCTGGACAGCGACCATGCGACCTGGAACGCATACCAGAACCAGTACTGGCCGCGCCACTACCTAATTGATGGGAACGGGAGGGTGCGCTTTGACCACATAGGGGAAGGCGGCTATGATGAAACAGAAGCGCAGATCGTGCAGCTTCTTTCTGAGGAGAAAAAAACACCAATACCAATGAACACTACACAGGCAGATGCGCCCAGCGTGGACTTTGGAAAGATAACTACTCCTGAAATATATTTTGGCTATTCTTTCAGGCGCGCCTTTCTTGGCAATTACAACCCTTTGCTGGAGGGTGACGAGCTAGACGTATCCATCCCCATGGGACAGCTGGCTGAAAATACGCCTTACCTTGAAGGTAAATGGAAAAACTTCGCAGACTCTGTTGTCCTCACCAGCTTGAAAGGGGCCATTGAAATCGTCTTTACAGCGAAAAACGTGAATATTGTGGCTGGCTCGGAAAATTCCACCGCCCTTGCGCTCACTCTGGACGGAAAAACGGTAAATTGCGTGGATTTTGCCTCCGGCACCTGCGCGGTATCCGGAAAGCGCCTCTATTCGCTTGTCAACCTGCCTGATTACGGAGTCCACAGGCTGAGGATTGATGCTCAGGGCGCTGGCCTGCAGCTTTTCACCTTCACATTCGGTTAGCCGTCATCTGCCCCAAATAAGCCTGCGGAGAGATCCTGCAAGCCCGCCCGGGCTGTTATCTCCTGGATCAGGAGCATGCTGCGCCTTGCCGTCCATTATGCCCCCCAATTCTTCAATTCCATCCAGCATTTCCTTGAGGGAGGCCTTGTCCATGCCGTTAAGGCCAGTTTTCTTGGCTTCAATCATCTTTGCCCTCTCCCATTCCTTCTCGTCTTCATAAGCGGTTTTGGCAAGCTCGGACAGCCTGTCCGCGGCTTTTCGCGCTTTTTCATACTTGCCGGCAAGATAGCCTATTGCAGGAGACTCCTGGGAATCTATGGATAGGAAGGCGGATGGCTGGAGCGCCATCAATTGCGAGAGGTAAGCCCTGCGGCCAGCCACCTCATTCCGAAATCCAGCCAAATCAATGCCCAGATGCCTAAGCTTCATTTCGCTTTGTGAGGCAAGCTCGAAAAGCTGCCCTGCTGTCCTTTTATCAAGGCCAGACCTGCGCAAAAAGGCGGTGAGTGACTGGGCGTCCTGCCCTGAAATCGCCGGAAAGCCACGATCAATCAGCCCCTCGCTCCTGGCTTTTGCAACAAGCTCCGCAAAAGGCATTGCCTGCATCTCAAACAGGCAATCCGACCGGACTTCAAGCAGAGCTTCCAGCAGCAGCTCCCTTTCCTCATGCCTTCCGGCCTTCACCATGTCTGGTGCTTGCTGCCCGGACAGCCAATCAATATCGGAAATGAGCCCGGATACGTTGCGCCTGTCCCTCTCAAGCTGGGCCCGTTTTTTCAGCAGCGATTCCTCCAAGCCTTTCAGCCTGTCGCTGGCATCAATAAGAGAATAGAATTCGCCTGCTTCCTGCCTTGCCTTGTCCGCCTTGCCCGAACGCAGCATTTTAACGATTTCAGCCATCTTCCTGCCATGCTCTAGAGTAATGTGCTTTCCGTCAAATGCCTGCACAATCTCCTGCTCGAGCCTCCCAAGGTCCTTGGCCTTTCTTCTCATTTTCCTTGAGAATTTTACCTTGGTTTCGAACGCAGCGTGCTCCATCTTGCTTTTCTTGGATGAAATCTCGCTTATGTCTTCTATTATGTCTGAAAGGTCTTCGCACAGGCTCAGAAGAACGCCGAATTCCCTGCCCCCGGCTCCAGCTAACTTTTCCTCAAGTGCGCGTCTTTCCCCGGCAATCGAGGCCAATTCCCGTTTTTCATCCTGGATTTTGCCTCCTGGGAACATGTCAGCAACCTCTTTTCAGGCCTTGCCGGCAGGGCCTGATTCTGCGCCATAAATGAAGTCAACGCGGATGTTCTCAGAATAATCGACCCAACTGCGGCCGGTTTTTTCAATGAGCAAGTCGGCTGCCTTGGGGCCCCGGCTACCAGCAGCGTATTTGTGAAGCTTGGGCTTTGCCTTGAGGGTTTCCAGCCATCTCCAGGCATATTCCACCTCGTCGGCCCGCGAGAAACGGGTCTTCACGCCACGGAGCGAGTCATCGTAAATTTTCTCATATGGCGTTCGCCGCTCATTCACGTGTTCGCACGAGTAGCAGTATTCCATATTGAAGGTCTTGATGTTCGACCTGTACTGCGGCGTTTTAAGGTTGAAGCGGAGCAGGAAAAGCTCCTCGGGATTGACCACCAGCTGCAGCACATTGCTTTCCGGCATTGCCTTGCCGAATGCGCAGGTGGACGAGCTTTTGAAGACTATTGAAATAACGCCGGAATTATGGCCCATGCGCTTGCCTGTGCGTATGTAAAATGGCACGCCCCTCCACCTTGGCGTGTTTACAAACGCCCTCATCGCGACAAATGTTTCGGTCTTGCTCCTCTTCGAAACATTCGGCTCGCCGGTATAGCCAGGCACCTCCTTGCCTCCCATCATGCCCGATGTGTACTGGCCGAATACCACGTCCGACCGCTTAAGAGGCTGCAGCCTGCGCAGCACCGCAGCCTTGCCATCCTTAATCACTTTGTCCTCGAGGCAGTCTGGCTCCTCCATTGCAAGCAACCCAAGCACCTGCATTATGTGGCTCTGGACAAAATCCCGAAGCGCGCCTGTTTTCTCGTAGAATTCGCCCCTGCCCTCCATTCCAAGCTGCTCGGAAAAGGAAATCTGCACGCACTCGATGTGCCTCCTGTTCCAGACAGCGCGGAAAAGCTCATTTGCGAACCTGACAATGAGCAGGTTTTCCACGACTTCCTTTGCAAGGAAGTGATCTATCCGGTAAATGTTTTGCTCGCCCACCACGCGCTGCATCAGCCTGTTGAGCCTCCTTGCGCTCTTCAGGTCATGCCCGAACGGCTTTTCCACAAGAAGGCGCAGTTTTTCCATCCGGAACTGCCTTGGGAAAGCCTTTTCCAGCCCGCGGATTATTTTTGCAAATGCTGCTTCAGGGACCGCAAGGTCGCAGACCACTGCTTCCGGGCTGCCGATTTTTTTGCGGAGGGCAAGGAACGATTCCTGGCTTTCGGGGTCAACCTTCAAGTATTCCAGTTTTTCCAGGAACGTTGCCATCTTGGGCGTGGCCTTCCACTTGTGCAAAAACTCGGTTGCCTTTGCAACGAACTCTTCATGCGTCATATCTGATCTTGCGCAGGCTATCACCCTGGCGTTCAGCTTGTCGCGCCTATGCATATTGAACAGGGCAGGGTAGAGCTCCCTTCTGGAGAGGTCCCCGGTGCCCCCAAATATTACAAATGCGCTTTCCATAATCACTGCCCCTTTTAAAAAAAACTGTTCCCTTGGCACAGCTTTACTCCGTGGCGCAGCACCCCTCACTGCCTTTTTGTTCTTTTCATTACCGAGTGCCCCCCAAACCCGTTCCTGATTGCAGCAATAACTTTACCTGTAAAGCTTGGCTTGCGCGCGCTTCTTTTCCGCTCGCGCAGTGCCAGTTCCATGGATGGCACCCGGACTTTGGCACGCTTTGCCTGCCTCACAGCCCAGTCCCCGGTCTCGCCGCCCCCCACCACGCCCTCAATGCCTGACAGCCTTGGGCTCTTCCTGAATTCGCGGAAAGCAAGTTCCAATAGCCAGCTTCTGATCACTGATCCGTGCGACCACACCGCAGCTATTTTCGCAAGGTTGAGCCTGTAGGGGGCAGCCTCCAGAACCGAAAACCCCTCGCCATAAGCCTGCAGGATGGAATACTCGATCCCATTGTGGATTGTTTTCACGTAATGCCCGGCTCCCGATGGGCCGCAATGCAGGAACCCATGCTTTGCTGCCAATGACCTGAAGAGCGGAACGAGTTTCCTGTAAACCTTTTCATCCCCGCCTATTGTGAGGCAGGCGCCATTCCTTGCACCTTCGAGGCCTCCAGATGTGCCAATATCCAGGAAATGCATCCCCTTTTTCTTCAGCAACTTGCAGCGCCGAACCGAGTCCAGGTAATTCGAATTCCCGCCGTCAATCAGGGTGTCACCCTTTGCCAAATGAGGAAGAAGAGCGCCAATCACGCCATCAACAGGCCTTCCGGCAGGCACCATAATCCAAATCACGCGGGGTGCAATCAGCATACCGCAAAGTTCTGCATAATCTTCTGCCCTTTCAGCGCCCGCCTTTTCAAGCGCAATTCCAGGTTCCGGAGAGCGGTTGTAAACAACAGGCATATGCCCTGTCTTAATCAGGCGCAGCACCATATTCGATCCCATCCTTCCAAGCCCGACAAAACCAAGCTTCATTTTCTCACCGTTTTACCAAGATTGCCCTGGCAGGCAGCCCGTCGCTCTCCATTTTCAGGGGCAGGCAAAAGAATTCATACTCACCGGCAGGCACTCCTTTCAGGTCCAACCCCTCGATTACTGGAATGCCTGAAAGCAGGAGCGCACGATGCACCAGCTGGTTGCCAGAATGGAACTTCTGGATTGCAATGGAATCGATCCCAACCGCCTTTGCTCCTTTTTCCTTCAGGCATTGCGCGCCGCTTTGTGCAAGATAGACAAAATCAGAATAGAATTTCCCAAAGCCTCGCTTGGAATTCCCTGTTTTTAGGAGAACTATCTCGCCCCTCTTGATTTTTTTTCCTGCCAGGTGCGCCCTTTCAATTCCTCTTCCAAACTGCACCGGGTCGCAGTCAACAACAATGCACCTGCCAAAAAGTTTTTCCAACTGCCACTTCCCAGCCGCCCCGGTTTTCACATGCCTCTGCGAATCCACATGCGTACCTGAATGCACGCCCATACTGATCTCAGAAAGATTGGTGGTTGCCGCAGTGGCTTTAGCCACCTTCCTCATGGCAAAAGGGGCATTTCGCGGGTAAACCGGCATGCCAGCATGGAGCTTCAAAGAAACGTCGTAAATCTTCATGCCTTTATAGGCTGCGCCTCTGTTTTATAATGCATTGCCTGAAAACTTTGGTAGCAATCATGGTTTGAAAAACGCTCAGGCGCCTGATGCGTCTGCCATCTCTTTCTTTTTCTTGTCCGATTTTTCCTTGGCATTTTTCATTATGCCTGCAGTTGTGGATGGCCAGACGCTTTCCATTGCATTCTTGTCATTCATTCCACCCGCCACAAGATCCTTGTATTTTTTGCGCCTGTCAATGTGCGTCTCTTCGTCCGGTTCTTCCTCTGCCAAAGCCACCCAAAACACCTCAGATTTAATCTTCTCCAAACAAGAAGAGAATCAGCGCATTCATATGGTGCAGGATGTATATAATGCCATCAGTGCAATGGGAAGCCAACCATCATTCCTTCAGGAAATTTTTCATCGGAGCCCAGTAAAACTCCTTCCAGCCGCTGCTTATGTCCTTTACCTCTTCAGCAGGCACTTTGGTATGTGAAAACACCACTTTGGTTCCACCCTCAGCAGGAAAAAAGGCGAAGGAGACAACCGAATACGCGCCCTCTTTCCAATCAGAGGCGCGCCATTCCTGAACTATTTTTTTCCCTGGCAAAATCTCAAGGTTCTTCCCTTTTATGTAATCCCCGTACGCTGTAAAGCTTCCGCCCACCTTCCTGCTTATTTTTGCAGGGGAACCGGAAAATGCCGCATGCTTTTTCTCGTCCATAAGCGCTTCATAAACCTCATCTGGCGTGCCTGGAAGGAACACGGTCTGCCTTATGTTTCCGGTTTTCCCTGAAACCATGTACTGATTTCCCAATGGAAGAAATATAACAAGAGCTACCTTTTCCTGGCTACATCTGCCTTTGCGCGAGGAGCCTGGCAACAGTACGCCAAAACGGCTTGATACGCATATAAAGATTAATCGCAGACCAGATGCGGGTGGTAAAATGGGACTGCTGTACACTAGCATACGTGTCAGGGAATTGAATAAATCGCTGCCGTTCTACACGAAAAAACTCGGCATGCGCGTGGTGAGCAAAAAAAGCTATATGCCTGGCCAGGCAGTGATTACGCTCATCAGCAAGGACACCAAGCAGTCCATGAGGCTGATGCATTACACAAAGAGCTGCAAGCTCTACACGCCTTACAAGCTGGACGGCGTTGAGCTGGACCACCTTACATTCAAGGTGCCTGACGCAAAAAAGCTTTTCAACAGGCTGGTGAAAGCCGGCGCGCCGGTCGCAAGCCCGCTTTGGGAGAATGATGACGTGGCAATTGGCTACATAAAGGACCCGGATGGCATCTGGGTCGGGCTGATGACGTTCAAGGGGAAATGAGAGCACCAATGCGCCGTTCAATCGTATTGACGGATCTCCTCCAGGCTATACCTTTTAAACATTTTTATACATATACAAACACTATGCAATTCAAAAAAGAGATTCCAAATACGAAGATTGTTCCAGACCCGGACTTCCTGTGGTACAGGAAGGCGCCCGAAATTGAGGCAGCGCTATACAACAAGAAGCTGGCAGAGCTCTTGATGGCTAAAGCTGAATTTAAGCTAGCCAGCAGGGTAAATAAAAGTGAGCAATTCGAAAAACTCACTATTCAAATCGAAACTCTTTCCAGGAATCTGGAGTTGAAGGAAGGAGACATTGCAAAAATGAGAGTGCTTATTGCAAAACTTGAAAATCAAGAAATAGATATGCGCAAAGCAATCAGTCAATTGCTCGACACCTTTAAAGCCAACGGCTTTGAAGTAGACATAAACCTGGATGGAACAGAAATGGCGCACATTGTCATAACCGACCGTGAACTACCACGGGCTAAAGCCCGTGGCGTCGC
>JAHFEN010000140.1 GCA_023248455.1 Microcaldota archaeon
CACTCCAAATCCCTTACAGGAGGTGCTTCTGATGCCGTCTCGTTCTAAGTTTCCGCATAGTTTCGGCTGGCTACCCGACTTGCCTGACAGCCGCGACTATACGAAGGACAGCCCCAAAATAGCCCCTCTTTTAGCCAAAAAGCCCGTTTCCCTGCCTCCCAGCATTGACTTGCGCCCCTTCTGCTCCCCCATCTACGACCAGGGCAACATGGGCAGCTGCACGGCGAACGCGGCTGCGGGCCTGCTGGAATACCACAGGAAGCGAAGCTTGGGCAAGGAGGGCTCAGTCTCCCGCCTGTTCATCTACAAGGCCACCAGGGATTTGATGCAGGCCAAAGGCGATTCCGGCGCGTACATAAGGGCAACCATGGGCTCGCTCGCGCTGTTCGGCGCCCCGCCCGAGAAATACTGGGATTATGAGAAGGACATGCTTGACACTGCTCCCCCGGCATTTTGCTATTCCTACGCCTCGAACTACCAGGCTTTGTCGTATTTCCGCGCAGACGAGAAAACAGTCGGCATAGCATCGAAAGGCAAGGAACAAACCCTCCTCGACATAAAAGAAACGCTCTCGAACTTTTTGCCGCTGATGTTCGGCTTTACTGTTTACGACTCGATTCGCAGCGCAAAAGACGGCAAAATTCCTTATCCCTCGCGTGGCGAATCGATTTTAGGAGGGCATGCCGTTCTCGCGGTTGGCTACGACGACTCGTTGCGAATTGGCACCGGCGATAACGAGAAAGTAGGCGCATTTCTCATCCGCAACAGCGGGGGCATCGGCTGGGGCGAGAAAGGCTACGGTTGGCTGCCCTACGACTATTTGCTGGCTGGCTTGGCGGAAGACTGGTGGTGCTTGGTGAAGAGCGAATGGGTGGAGACGAGCGGGTTTGGGGTTTGAAACAGACTCGAAAACACTACTTGCCCGTCGATAGGAAACAATTTTAAACCCATCATGGCACAACTTAAATGCGCGTGCTGAGTCTTCCGCACGGCAGTGCACAACTCCTCTGGAGCTGGCTGCTGTTTCTGGGGGTTCCATCGGGCGGGCGAACATCCCGCTGCGCGCGCATAATCCTTCTCCCAGCAAAGAAAACCGCTATAAATAATACAATCCATCTTATTTTATGGCAGTTTTGGAGATTGACCAGAGCGGCAAGTGGGAATCCAACACGCACACAGTGATAGGGGTAAGCATAGGCGGCCAGAACGAGTTTTCCTCCTTGATTACGGTCCAAAACAAGAGCACCGCAAGGAAGATGGTTCTTGGGCTGAAAGGCGAAAGGAAGAAGTCAAAGCGGAAGATGATAATCCGCATGTTTGCCTATACAATATTCCTGACAATCAGGGCGCTTGTCCGGCAGGGGGACATAATAGTGATAGACACCGAGTATGAGAAAAACGACGCAATCATAAGGGACGTGCTGATTTGGCTTTTCAGGAGAAGGGCCGGCATGGAATTGGACCCGAAATCCATCCAGTTTCGGCCAGTTGGCAAGGAGTCACTTGCCCATAAGATTGCCCACAGCACATTCGCATACAGGCGCAACCCGGACAAGAACATCGAGCCTTCCGAGTATTACGCCCTGCTTGAGCGGACCGACGAAATCCGCGCCAAGGCCCTGATGAAACGCAAGTCGAAAAATAAGTAGGAGGATGAAAGCATGAAGCTCGTGCTCTACGCAGACGATTCGCCCCTCTCTTTTCGGGCGAGGGCGTTCCTCAAAAGCCAGTCGCTCATGTTCGAGGAAGTGGATGCGAAGACGCCGGATGGGGCAGCTAGGCTATTGAAACGGACTAGGCAGAGCTCCGTCCCTGCGCTGGAGATAATCCGCGCGCACAGCCTGGGAGTGCTGGCAGAATTCGACGAGGAGCTCTGGCGGGTGAATTTGCAGGCAATGATTCCGCGCAGGTAAAGAGCGAATGGGTGGAGACACGCGAGCTCGGGATAGCATGAACGAATGTAATATAGATTTTCTTCTAGTTATTCGTTCGGGAGGCAGTGGACCTTCTGAAGATGTATGAATGACAAAATTCGCTGATGGATTGGCAAAGATAAGGTCCATGACGGTTGATACCAACGTTGTCAGCGACCTGGTCTCGCTCACTGCAGTATATGGCCCTTTGCTTGAAAGAGGAGAACCGATTCCACCCCACAGGCAGCAGCATTACGAGCGATGCGTTCTTTCAAAGCTTGCCATTTACATAATGATGGACTTCGATGTGGAGCGGGTAGGCCTTAAGGCAGTCTATCGCGAGCTTCTTGAAAAGCCGCCTCTCCACATAATTTACAGGACCATATTCCCGGCAGAAGCCAAAATCACAAGGGAAGCAAAAACTCTTGTGGATAAGTATTCCAAAAGGTTTTCCATAGCTTCCGGGGATGCTGCCATAGTCGCCCTTTGTTCAACTAATGGTATTGACGTGCTTCTCACATGGAACAGGGAGCACTTGCTGAAATCAATCGCGCTTGAAGAGATAGAGAAGATAAACAGGGCGTCGGGCTTTCAAACGCCGGAAATATTGACTCCTGCGGCTTTCCGGGACAGGCTCATGCTGGTCAACAGGAAGCTTTCCCTCAGCCCTCATCCAGTTCTTCCAATATATCGCGTGGGCTTTTCCCCTTCCAGACACGCTCCCTGAGCTTGGCGGCGACTTCGGACGGCTCGCATTTGAGCTCCTTGAGAAGCTCCTTGTACGCCTTCACGGTGCTCGGGCTGTTGATGAGCCGCATCAGCTCCTTGGTTTTCCCGTTGAACTGGTGCATAGTGGGAAAAACCGCAGCCTCGCCTTCACGCCGCTTCGCCATCCGATCACCGCGCTAATCATGCACATTTCTATTAATAAGGACCTTTACGCGAGATTTATAAAGAACAGCAGATTTTTTGGTTGTTTAAAAACATAACTTTTGCCTCATTTCGTCATCCGTTTCCCACCTATTCGATTAAACTCGTATCGTACGATTACCTTCTTGCAGGCATCGCGCATGACTGGTGGTGTTTGGTGAAGAGCGAGTGGATAGACACAAGTGGATTTGAAATATAGTAGCTGGAGATGATAAAATTGTCTAATGACTGGAATATACCGGAATGGCTTGAAAAAAAGTTGAGAATGGAGATAAAGTCATGTGTATATTGC
>JAHFEN010000141.1 GCA_023248455.1 Microcaldota archaeon
CTGGGCGGTATACACTGGCGCTGCCGCGGCTGTAATTGCAAGCGCTGCCGCAGCCTTCCTGTTCGAATCCTTGGCAGGCGGATTTGAGGCCAACGACGCGCTTTTCGAGGGCGCCACAATGGTAGTCTCAGCTTTGCTTGTGACCTGGCTCAATTTCTGGATGTTCGGGACTAGGAACGTGAAAAAATCCATAGAGGATGGCGCTGCAGCAAGGCTTGGGAAAGACATGCAGAAGGGCTTGGCAGCATTTGCCTTTTTCGCAGTTTTCCGGGAGGGAGTGGAAATAGTGATATTCCTCGCGGGCATATTCGCCTCTTCGGGCGTGCTTGATATGGCAGCCGCAGCCCTGGGGGGATTTGCCGCAGCAGCCCTTGCATACGCGATCCTGAAGGGCGCGCTTGGCATGGACATGAGGCGGTTTTTCAGGATAACGTTTGCGCTTTTGGTATTGCTTGCAGCAGGGCTGCTCTCGCAGGGGGTGCACGAGCTCCAGGAAGCCGGCATTGTGCCAACCTCGATTGAGCGCATATACGACATTACGCCACCCCTGAACTGGGATGGAAGCTTCCCATTGCTTCATGAGAAAGGCGCGCTGGGATCGGTGCTTCGGGGCCTTTTCGGCTACTCCACTTCACCCTCGCTTGAGCAGGCTGCAGCCTATTTTGGTTATCTTGGGGCGGTCTACCTTTTCTACAGGCGTATTTCAAGGCACTGATATCAGGATTGCATTTATTAACGTTTTTCAGCAAAAGCACGTCTGCACGCCATAGTAGCTCAACCTGGGAGAGCAATCGGCTGAAGAATTGCCTGCGAGGGTGCGGATTTGCCAAAACCCGCAGGCGGTTTTGGAACCGATGTGTTGCTGGTTCAAATCCGGCCTATGGCACCTAGGGGGCAAAAGGCTCCCACAAGATCCCCCTGAGGTGTCACCCCGAATGGTGCGCCTTGGGGGCAATGCCTCGGTAGCTCAGTCTCTTCTTGAGAGCGGTCTCAAGAGGCTGAAAGGTAGAGCGATGGACTGTTAACTTCCGCGAAAGCGGGGGCGGCGATCCATAGGTCGAAGGTTCAAGTCCTTCCCGAGGCGCTCAACTAATACGCCCAGTGAATATTCCTATTCGACGAATTGTATCCATGGCAGAAGACTCATTTTATAGGCAGGACTGGGAGCTGTTCGCATAGAAGAAGCTGGCAAAGCTGCCCGAGAAAGACCTGGTGGTTGTCCGCAGGATATTCAAGAAGAAAACCGAACTTCAAGGAACTGTGATCTTGCAGCACCACACCAAGCAAGGCAGAGATAGCCAGGCGCATGCTCATCGGGCACTTGAAATGAGGCTGGCCGTTTCATCCTCCAAGTTCCTTACAGCCTCGACCTTGCTGATTCTTATTGCAGTTATCATGTTATCCCTCTCCTCCTTTACAAAGATAAAAACGAATAAAGTAAGTAGGCGCGTTTAAATGCTGTTCGCCAAATATATCATAGAAGATGGTTGATTATGGTCTTCAAATTCTCGGATGCCCAGGCCAAGGAAAAAAGACCTGGAAAAACACGACGGACCGCCTGGCGCACGCTGTCTTTGCTAGGCTACGGGGTTCTTGTTGGCGCAGCTGCTGCTGCCGCGAACAAGGCCTTCGGGCAAGCGCTGGATTCGGTTTGCAGGGTTTCGGATGCGCCAATAGTGCGCAATGCTGACACGCTCGTAACAAGAAATAGAGAGATGGCTTCATTAAGTATGAAAAGCTGGAATAAGGTGGCGGTTGAAAATATCCGAGCGGAAGACACGCAACCAGGCTATTATTTCAGTGACGATGTTTTTCATAAGCAATACAGTCCAACCATTGTTGAACAGATACCGGTTTCCAATCCTTTTAGGAAAGAGGAAGGAGTGAAATGGAACATAGCCGCCCCCCTTATTCTCACCATACCGATCGGCATCAGTTTTATCGACGATTTGGCAGTAAAAAAAGCATCGGAATGGGGATTTGAAAAGCACCCCTTCTTTTGGTCGGACAGGCATTATATTTATGCAAACAGGATGGAACTGGCCGGCAATCTGCTTGAGGTCAATCTTGCTGCAAGGAACTTAACCTCGCTTTACAAGCTGGCAGGTTTCAATACCCTTCCAGCCTCGCTTATGGCTGCTGGCCACATACTCACCATATTTGGATACGAAAAATATAGTGAAGGTCAGTATTATATTGGCGCGAATAAAGATAAGGCGATAGTTGGTTTGGTGGGAGCTGTAGTGGCAGTTGCGCAGGAAAACGATATTTTCGGTGTCGGACAACGCTTGACCATAAAGGTTGGGCCTGTGATTTGCCGCTTCACTGAATGGAAGTCAGATGGGCAGCAATTTTTGGATGACTATGGCAGCCAGATTATTGTGGGTTCGGTGCGCATTGGAGATGTTTTTTCTAACCACCCGCTGATACGGTCATCACTCTGCATAGGCTTTTCCATACAGCAAAATGAGAATGGAAAGGGGATTAGATATGGGATCAAGCCGGACGTACTGCTTGGAAATGCCATAGACTACTTTCTCGGCGGCGACATGCTTTCTGACAGCTTAATCAAGACCTTGAATATGCTGGACCTCATACCCCTTCCAGCAGTCACTTACGACCCGATGGGCAGGGGACTGGAATTCAAATGGACTGTCATGGGAAGATAAGAATTGTTACACGCATCGAACAAACAAAAGAAGCTATGCGAGTTGTATTCCCAGCCTGAAGGCGGGTTCGCCCGCTTGGGCTCGCGGATATTATCTTAATTTTTATAAACCTCGCTACTAAAAGCAAGTCGGACAGTGGTGCCTTTTGCCCGCAAATACAATAGGATAAAAAGGGTGTCAAAGCATAGGGCGTTTCCAGGGTAGAAGAGGAAGATATGAACTGGACGGCAGGGGCTTTCGCGAGGCGTTTCGGATAATGGACGGAAAAATAGGTGATGATAATGGCTGTAATTGACAGGAAAAAGATACAGGAGGATGAGCAGAAGGTAGCGACGCTTGTGGACGAGTTCAACGCTAAGCTCACCTCAGAAATGACGGGCAAGCCGTATCTTCTGGTGCTGGCCACGCTTTACGAGGTGG
>JAHFEN010000142.1 GCA_023248455.1 Microcaldota archaeon
CCGTAAAACGAGGCAAACACAGATGAACGCTCTGCGTGCATTATTGGAAGCAGAATTTCATTGTCTGTGGCATAACCCTGAGTCTGCAGACTGCTTTGGGTAAAATTTTCCAACAGGGTTACCCCCGCCCAGGTTCTCTGGTAGTGAAGTGCGGGTTCGGCAACTCCAAGCTGCAAGGCAAAAATGATGCAGCATAATGCGACCAAAAGTAGCGGAATCGAATTTTGCAGCGGAGCTGCAAGCCGTGCAAACCATGAGGCAATTCCTTGTGGCAGGGGCGCAGTCCCAGGGCGCTTTGCTTTTTTTCCAGCGTGCCTGGCAGCCACTAAAACCCACCCCGCCCGTATTTCTTAAGCACCACTTCGAGTGTGTAGAGGTTGATGCCAATTGATATCAGCACCAGCCCAATTATTCCGAAAAAAATAGTCAGGAATGCCGAACCAACTGGGAGCACCCCCTTGGAATAAAAGGTGTTCGCCACGAAAAGACCGACAATCCCGGAAGTTAAAAGCAGGACGAAACCCGTACCTGAAAAGTAAAACAGCGGCTCTCTTTTTGCAATTGCCCCCACAATGTAGCTTAACAGCCCAACACCCTGCGCAACTGCCCTGCTATTATCATCCCTGTAGTATCTGACTGCAACCGGCACTTCTAACACCTTCAAGCTAGCGCGAAGCGCAGAGACGATTATTTCTGAGCCAGCCGCCATGCCTTCCTCGTGGAAAGATATTTTTTTCAAGGCTTTCTTTGAATATGCCCGAAAGCCGCTTTGGAAGTCAATTGCCTTGCTTCCGGCATGGATGCCTGCAATCCGGTTCAGCATGCTCACGCCGCCCACCCTGCCCGCCGGCGGGCTTACGAACTTTCCTTGGAAGCGCGAGCCGATGCAAACATCAGCAGCGCCTGACAGCACCGGTGCGGCTACCTTCGGTATTTCCATCGGGTCGTGCTGGAAGTCCGCATCCATGAAAACAAAGGCATCGGAAGCTATTTTTTTTGCCGTTTCAAAGCCCGTTTTGAGCGCAGCCCCATAACCTCCGTTCTCTGCCCTCTTTATCACTTCTGCCCCGGCATCCTCTGCTATTTTTGCGGTTCCGTCACTGGAACCGTCGTCCACAACATAAACGTTCCCAAAGCGCTTTGCCTGAAGCACTACTGAACCAATGGACCGCTCCTCATTGTAGGCAGGTATGAATATCACAATCCGCTTCATCCATCCTCACCGCTTTTCTTTCTTTTTTCTTTTTGAAGTTGAAATCGCATCCGCTTTTTCCACTGCAGCCGAATTTCCACCGGAATCTGTCTTTTGGGCCTTTATTTTCTTTCGGGGCTTTTCTCGAAGGACTGCCACAACCCCCTGCGGTGCAGTCAGTTTGTTGACTGGGGCTGCCGCATAATTTTGCAAAGAAGATGGTTTTTGTGCATTGGGGAAAGACGGTTTTTGCGCAGCCCTTGTTTTTGTGCCTGTTGCTGCAGCGCTTATTTGCGCATGGGAGGAGCCAGGCTTCTGCGCGACCGAAATTTTGCCCCAATTTTTCTTGGTCTCGCAGTTCGGGTCAATGCACATTTCGAACGGCTTCCTTGCCTTGCGTATTGCCCGGATGGTCGGCGTGCCGCACTTTTCGCACACCTTTCCAAGGGCGATTATTTTAGCCGCCTGCGGCAAGGGGTAAGTCGCAGTGCAGTTTGGATAACCACTGCAGCCAACAAACTGCTTGCCTAGCTTTGAGTGAATGATTCGGAGTTCCCCCCCACACTCCACGCATTTGCCGAGAAACGACTCGCCCATCTCTTTTTTCTTAAGGCCGGAAAGCAAGCCGAGCCCAATGTCCTTCTCCTTGCCCTCGAACTTGCCCAGAATGCCGACAAGAACGCGCTTGCCCTCTTCAATCGCCTTCTTTTCATTTTCGCCATCCTTGATTTTTTCCATTTCCTCCTCTATATGGCGCGTAAGCTCATGGTCAAGTATTTCCGGCGCCATCCCGGCGAGGCTGTCAAAAACAGCCAAGCCAAACGGGGTGACCTTTATGCTGGTGCCCTCTAGATAGCCGCGCTTGAAAAGCGTCTCCACGATGCTGGCGCGGGTCGCCTTGGTCCCAAGCCCAAGCTTTTCCAGCTCGGAGACGAGCGAGGCAGGTGTGTAGCGCTTGGGCGGCTGTGTTTTCTTGTCGTGCATGTGAAAGTCAGTCAGCCCAACGTGCTCGCCCTGCTCAAATGGCGGCAGGGTGGTCTCGTCCAGCTTCACATATGGCGCGTAAATTGCGAACCAGCCCTGCTCCACTGTCCGGTTGCCGGATGCGGCGTAGGTCTCGCTTCCTGAAAGAAGCACGACTTTCTGCGCCTCGCGGCGGGCAGGTTCGCCAAAGCACGAAAGGAACCTCTTTGCAATCAGGTCGTAAAGCCTCATCTCCCGTTCGCCTAGCTGACGGTAAAGGCCGGTCGGGTGGATTGCAGGGTGCGCAGGGTCCTCCTTCTTGCCCTCAAGCGGCGTGTATCTTCCCTTTGCCGCAAGCTCCTTGGCGGATTTCTCATAGGCAGGCACATTCGAAAGCGACTCGATTATTTTGCGCAAATTCAGCTTGGCTGAAAGCTTCTGCGAGCTGGTGCGCGGATAGGAAATCAGCGAGGATTCGTAAAGAGTCTGCGCAAGCTCCAGCGTATGGGCCGGCGCAAAATTGAACATCCGGTATGCCTCGACCTGGAGCGAAGTAAGGTCAAACGGGGCTGGAGGAGCCTGCAGGTAATCTCTCTTCTCAACCTTCTGCACAGTTCCCGGCGTTCCTGAAGCCGCTAGCGCGGCTTGCGCCTCCTCCTTTTTATGGAACCTGCCATGCGTGTTTTCAAACAGCACACCCTTCCCATTGCAGGTGAGCTCCCAGTAAGGCAAAGGGATGAATGCCATGATTTCCTTTTCGCGCCTTGCAAGTATGGCAAGCGAAGGGCCCTGCACCCTGCCAATGCTCATCACCTGGTGCGCGCCAACGCTCCGGATTGACGCCATGAGCGCGCGTGAGAGGTTTATTCCGTAGAACCAATCCAGCATGTGCCGCGCCTCGCCTGCAAGGGCGTTT
>JAHFEN010000143.1 GCA_023248455.1 Microcaldota archaeon
GAACTCCTTGTCGGCATTATGCCATTCCAGCCCCCCGTCCTGGCTGGCATAATAGCCGTCAAGCGACACCATCATGAAGAGAGCGACTTTACCCCGGGCCACAAATAACACCTATTTCTCCCCCTTCAGCACATCGGCAAGGTTCTCCATGCTCTCGGCAAAGCCCTGGTCCATCCCCATAAGGAAAGGGGCGGCCTGCTCTTTCTGGATGAACACATTCAGCACTTTCGCGTTTATTGACAATTTTGTCTTGCCATTCCTCTCCTCAAGCTCAACCGTTTCCAGCACATCGAAAAGCGGCTTTCCCTTGCCATCCAGAGGCGAATTCACGAAAACGAGCCTCTTTGGGGAAATAACCTCCTTATACTCGCCCAACACTTGCATATCCATGTCAAAATCCGTCCCCTTGGGCCCGTGCATGACCACGTGGATTGCGCCGCCCTTCCTCACATCCAGCCTGCATTCTGGGATGGAGACCATTTTCGGTGCCCACCATCTCGCAAACATGGCTGGTGTGACCCACGCTTTCCACACATCATCCCTTGTTGCATCCAACATCCGCATCATGGAAAGCTCTTTTATCGGCTTGCCCTTCACTGTGATGATCATCACCTCTTCCAAAAAATCGAAATATAGCCTTTTTGAAGCGATTACCCAAAAATGAGAAGGCGACGCAATGATAAACTATCTGGTTTTTTACCCCTTTTGCAATAATCGAATAGCATGTGCCTGCGCTACGCATTCACTTCTGTTGACATGGTACTGGTAAAGGGATGGGTCCTGGGCTGCCAACTCTAAAGACTGTAATGTCATTTAAAAACTCCAACAATGCAACTCTCTAACGAGGTGGGATGATGATGCAGTTAGGCGCAGTGAATTACTTTGCTGTTTTGGCCGCGGCAATTGTTGCCATGGTATTGGGATTTGTCTGGTACGGCCCGCTTTTCGGCAAAAAATGGGCAAAATACGTCGGAGTTTCGGAGAAAGAAATGATGAAGGGCATGCCGATGGCGGCGGTCGGGGGGTTTGTCACTGTGCTCATCAGCTCGTTTGTTCTCGCCCACTTTGTTTCCGGGCTGGCGCTTGGAGGCTCGCTATTCGTCAGCGTGCTTTTTTGGCTGGCATTCATGTTGCCCAAGGCAGCGGGCGTGGTGCTGTGGCAGGGGAAAAGCGTTGAGCTTTTCCTCATTGACGCAAGTCACGACCTTGTGGGTTTGCTCCTCATGAGTGCGGTAATCGTGCTGCTCGGCTGAAATATCTGGCTGGATTAGGCAGGGCCTTCACGATATCGTGACATAAGCGAGGCCAGGTAAGCCAGGGAACCAACCGATCTTAAAGAAAAAATTAGAGCGGGATGCCATGCGTTGCATCCCATTCATACTGCCTTCCTTATATTTCGGTGGAGCGATAATGGATGTTCTTTTCTTTTGGGGACATATGCCGAAGATGGAGAGCAGGATGTGGTGAAAATGGCAAAGCGGAAAGCCTGGCAAATTAGCAAATTCGAGCTTAAGTCACAAAACAGGCACAGGAACATGAGACAGTGGATAGGTGTAACTATGGAAACTTATTGCTGCGGATACTGCCTGGGAAAATACACATCTACTACGAGGAAATGCCCATCCAGCGGCTGCGGCAAGACCATGAATCAGGTTCTGCAGAAATAAAAAAGGGGCAACAGGCTTTTTAGGGCTTTTGCGAGTTGAATGATAATGAGAAGGCATCGCGAAACAGGGCCGAACAGGCAGAAAAGGCACTCTGGTTACAAATATCAGGCGCAGAAGCAGGAAAATGCGGGCCAGCAGAAAAGACCCGCCCCATCCGGCAAATCCAGGCCTGTCGACCTTCATGCGATTGCGCGCAAGGCAATGCAGCAATACGGGTTCGAACCTTTTTTCCCCACTGCAGTGATGGCACAGGCTAATTCGCTAGATGGCAGCGAGCAAAGAAATGCAGGCGCGGGCGTTCGCGACTTGCGCGGGCTTCTTTGGTCCTCAATTGACAATTCGGACACCATGGATTTGGACCAGGTCGAGTACTGCGAGCAGGGCAAAAATGGCGAAATACTAGTGAAAGTTGCGGTTGCCGATGTGGATGCGTATGTGCCAAAAGGCTCGGTAATAGACATGCACGCACGGAAGAACACGACTTCGGTCTACACTGGCATTGAAACTTTTCCCATGCTGCCAGACAGGCTTTCTAAAAATTTCTCTTCGCTCATGCAGGGCGAGGACAGGCTCGCGGTTGTAATCGAGTTTGCAGTTTTACCGCACGGACAGGTGAGACCCGGGGAAATTTATCGCGCCTTTGTTAGGAACAGGGCAAAGCTTGTTTACGAGGAAGTGGGCGCCTGGCTGGACGGCAGCGGACCAGTGCCAGCACTTATCTCCGAAAACAGGGTGCTGGAGGCGCAAATTCGGCTCCAGAACACAGCATCGATTCGGCTGGGAAAATACAGGGTGCTCCAGGGCGCGCTTGAGCTTGAGTCCTTGGAGGCCCGTGCGGTAATTGCACATGAGAAAGTGCTCGGGCTGGAGCTAATCGAGGAAAATCCGGCAAGGTACATAATTGAAAACTTCATGATTGGGGCAAACGGCACCATGTCTGGCTTCCTGGAGAAGGCCAATATCCCGACCATACAGCGGGTGGTAAGGGTGCCGAAAGACTGGACTGAGATTGTGGCGCTTGCAGGTTCAAAGGGCACCCGCCTTCCGAAATACCCGGATGCAAGGGCGCTATCGCTTTTTTTGGCAAAGCAGAGGAAGCTTGACCCGGAAAGGTTCCCAGACCTTTCATTGGCGGTAGTGAAGCTCATTGGCATAGGGGAATATGTGATGTTTGACAGCAGGAATCCGGTCGGGCATTTCTGCCTTGCTGTCACCAGCTACACGCATTCCACTGCGCCAAACCGACGCTATGTGGATTTGATAATCCAGCGGCTCGTCAAATCTGCGCTGAAAAAGTCGCACTCTCCGTATGGAAAGAGGGAGCTTGAGCAGGCTGCCGAAGCGTGCACCGAACGGGAGCATTCGGCCAAGAAAGTGGAGAGGTTCATGCTAAAGGCAGAAGC
>JAHFEN010000013.1 GCA_023248455.1 Microcaldota archaeon
ATTGGGTTCGGATGGGGTTCTAATTATGTTCGAATTGGGTTCGGATTGAATTCGAATTGGGTTCGGATTGAATTAGGATTGAATTCAAATTAGGTTCGAATTGGGTTCAGATGGGGTTCCGATTGAATTCGAATTGTGTTCTAATTAAGTTCGGATTGAGTTCAAATATGGTCGGATTATGTCCGAAATACGACGGGCGGGAAGTGAAAGGAACATATATAAACCCTTGTCATCATAGTAGTGCCTGCGATCTTCAACGTCGCGATGACGTTTTAGATATGTGCAATGGAGTTCCATTACACACGAATTTTATCCCCTGTGAGAAGGGGATGAAGACTGTTGTCGATGCGTAATTGCGCACACCGAAACTGATACATACTTAGAGTATGTCACCGCAAATTCCGCAAGGAATTTAACTTTCTCACATTATGGGAACGCGATTTTTTCACGTTCGACACACGCTTCAGGCAACTACAAGGAAAGAGCGATTAAATGAGTGCTATCCGCTGATAACTATTTAGGTATCAGCAACCAATTTGCGGAAATTAAATTACATTAGGATCAAAAAACTTCTATGACTCCAGTTGATCCTGCTGGAGGGCACTGCTATCAGAGTACGCCTAAGCCATGCAAATCTGCCCGGCGGCTTCGCCGGACGGTGTACGGCTCAGTAACAAGTAGTCAATCTGCCCTCAGGACGGGAGCAACCTCGGGAAACTGAGGTCAATTCCCGATGCTCCACCTATGCTGGAATGCTTGGTGGAGAAAAAACGCGGCAAATCGTAGCCGTTGTGCCTGAGGATGAGACTGCTCCTGATTAGGTAGTTGGTGAGGTAACGGCTCACCAAGCCGATAATCAGTAGGGGCAATGGGAGTTGGCGCCCCGAGAAGGGCACTGAGACAAGGGCCCTAGTCCTACGGGATGCAGCAGGCGCGAAACCTTTACAATGCGCGAAAGCGTGATAAGGGAACTCTGAGTGGCAGCCGGCTTTTGCCGACTGTCTTTTGGCAACCCTAAACCGGTTGCAGAATAAGTTCTGGGTAAGACCAGTGCCAGCCGCCATGTGCTTTCTTGCACAGAGCGCACGGTACGCGGTAATACTGGCAGAACGAGTGGTGCCCACGAATATTGGGTCTAAAGAGACCGTAGCTGGCCTGTTAAGTCCACTGTGAAATCTTGGGGCTTAACCTCAAGGCGTGCAGTGGATACTGACAGGCTTGAGAGCGGGGGAGGTCAGGGGTACTTACGGGGTATGGGTAAAATCAGTTGATCCTGTAAGGACCACCAGTGGCGAAGGCGCCTGACCAAAACGCGTCTGACAGTGAGGGTCGAAGGCTAGGAGAACGAATCGGATTAGATATGGCACTTGAGAAATGCTGAAGAAGGGTCTCAAGCGCTACTGAACACCCGAGTAGCCCTAGCAGTAAATCATGCAGACTGTGGTGTTGCCGCGGCTTCGGGCCACGGCAGTGCTGTAGCGTAGGTGTTAAGTCTGCCACCTGGGGAGTACGGCCGCAAGGTTGAAACTTAAAGGAATTGGCGGGGGAGCACCACAAGGGGTGGATGCTGCGGTTCAATTGGATACAACGCCAGGAATATTACCGGGGAAGACGGCAGTGTGATGGCCAGACTAAAGATCTTGCCTGACGAGCCGAGAGGTGCTGCATGGCCATCGTCAGCTCGTGGTGCGAAATCGCGGATGCGGAAAATGCATTCGGGATTCGTATCTGCGATGCACAAACTGTCTCGTTAAGTCGAGTAACGAGCGAGACCCTCGCGCATAGTTGCCAATTTCCCCTCCGGGGGAGATGCACCCTATGCGGACTGCCCGCGTTAAGTGGGAGGAAGGAGAGGGCGACGGTAGATATGCAGCTTGGTCCGTAATATTATTAAACGTTGGTCCGTATAATTAAACCATGCCTAAATGCCACCTTGACATAAAATCTCTTCGAACTCTTTACGAGGATTTCTCAAAGGAAAAAGATTTGGTTCATGCCTTAATGGGAAGACCGGAATACGTTGCAGTGATCCGGCTTTCGATTGGCAGGAGCCAGACTACCTTTGAGAATCTTCTATCGATGAGCAAGAACCTCTACAAATACGAGAGCGGAAAAATAAAGCCGACTGAAAAGACAGCAATAAAATTCCTCTCACATTTCAGGGCACTTGAGCCCTGGGAGGTTATTTTGCAAAACTTCGAGCAACTCTCCTCCGAATCAAAAGGCTGGTTTGCTGCAAACAGCGAAAGCCTAAAGGCAATGCGCGCAAGGAAAAAAGGCGCAGAGAGCCAGATGAGGATAAGAGCACCAACATCTCAGGAGAGCGAAGTTGCTTCTTTGCTTGATGCAGCATGCGTCAAACACAGGGCAAACTTCGAGGTTGGAAGAGTCTTCGTGGACTTTTACATTCCAAAGCTGAAATTTGCTTTGGAGTGCAAGAGGCTGACCACGAGAAACCGAAGAGAACAGATGAAAAAAGTCAAGGAGGCTGCGCTTCAGGGCTATAAGGCCAGGTTTTACGAGAGAAACGTAAAATTGGCGGTAGTCTTTGAAAGCCCGTTGGGACTGAGCGCGAATGAAAAGCAGGAATTGTGCGGACCGTACGACTTTGTTTTTGAAAAAGTTGAGCGTCTGAAGAATATTATAAAGGACCAATCTGCGTAACCGAAGTCAGTATGGCCCGAATTCTCCGGGCTACACGTGGCATACAATGACCAAGACAATGGGCTGCGACTCCGAAAGGAGAAGCGAATCTCACAAACTTGGCCGAAGTTCGGATTGGGGGCTGTAACTCGCCCCCATGAAGCTGGAATCCCTAGTAATCGCTTGTCATCATCGAGCGGACGGAGATACGCCTTAAATACAACATTTATGATATACAGACATGGATGCCAAACTTGCCTATTTGACAGGGCTGATAAGCGGCGACGGACATCTGGAACTCGGCAGAAACCGGGTTGACATCCGGATTTTCGATCGGCGCTTCAGAAAGACTGTCTTTAAGCTCACTCGAGAGCTGTTAGGCAAGGATGCAAATGTGGTTGACAAGGGCCGAAAAGTCCGCATTACATCGAAAAAATTCGTGAACACGCTGGTTGAGACATTTGAAATCCCAAAAGGATCGAAGTCAAATACCATGCGTGTCCCAAAATCCATTCTGCTTGCATCGGATGAAGCCCAGAACGCATACGTTGCTGGATGGTACGATGCAGAAGGGTGGATTGAGATGGATAGGCGGCGAAAGCCACCTTATGTTCGGATACGCTTCTGCGTGACGAACGGGAATGTCTGCGAATTCATTTTGAGAGTATTGCGGAAGAGAAGGCTGGGACGTGCTATGTTTACGTCAGGCACAAGATTCTGTATTGATATTAATGGGCATGAGGGAGCCAAAAGGTTTCTCAGTGAAATGCCCGTAAGAAAAATTGGCATATCTTCGGCTTACTGAATACGTCCCCGCTCCTTGCACACACCGCCCGTCAAGTCACCCAAGCTTGTTTTTGGTGAGGCTGCGCTTCTTGGCGCTGTCGAACCAGAGATAGGTGAGGGGGGCTAAGTCGTAACAAGGTATCCGTAGGGGAACCTGCGGATAGATCACCTCCAATAATTAATCAACTATTGGGAATTCTATCTTCGGATAGGAAGAAAATAGATTGATTGGAGTAGTTTAGAAGTGTCGCAAGGTGTCGGAGCAATTTGATTTCTCTCTCCTGGTTTATTCTTGAAGCGTGCTTGATTTTTTCTTTCCTAAGCGCAAGCCACGCCTTTTTATTCTGTTTGCCTGCAATTCATATGTGGTGCCATGCCTGATGACAAGGTGTATTACGTTGGCGAAGTCAACCGTGCGGGCAAGTTCGCAACCTACAAGCTCTATCTAGTCGAGCAAAAAGTTGCAAACATCCTGCAGGAGCTCGATTCGCACATGTCCAGCATCAGCTTCAACTACATGCAGGGCAAAGTCGAAAAGCTCGTACAGGAATCAAGCAAGGATTCCTTTTATTTCGTGAAGAAAAGTGAAACGCGCCAAAAGCCGGTTGACAGCAGTGCGCCATTTGCCAAGCGAATGGAGCAAAGGGCGCAGGCGTACGACTCGATAAAGGCCATGAAGCAGCCCTTTTTGGAAGAGAAGGATAGGCTGCTCAAGGAGGATGCGGCAGGCAAAATCTACACAGGCATGGCAGGCGCCCTCATCCTCCACCAAATATTGTCGCAGAATGGCCTCAAAAGGCTCCTTGAAAAAAAGATAGATAATGGCGGCCTGCAGAAAGGCTCCATCCTTAAGCAGGTTCACTAGCGCATTGCAGAAGCTTGTTTAATTTTCCTTTCCATCGGAAAATCCGGATTATTCATCTGCAACTCCAGAGACTTGCAAAAACGCTCAATGGCTGAGCGATTTCGTTTTTTGGCGACAGTAAAGGAAATTTATCCTATTTATCGAGGTGTCAGAATTTCCAGGAAGGACATTCCTCCAGATGTTCCGCAACCATTAAATACTGCAAAAGCGTTCTTCTTCCCAATGGTGGTGCAATGGCATTTCCTGACACCCTCCGGCAGATGAAGATAGGCGACCTGAACGACGGGCAGACTGAGCTTTTGTACGGCGCGCTTGAGGCGCTTGGAGTCGATGAAACGCTCGACTCAGGCCGGGACCTTGGCTTTTTGGCTGACAAGTACAGTGCAGAAAAGGCAAAGGGAGCAGGCGCAAATGCGAAAGCGATGCAGATGATAGAGGCATTGTCTTCTGCATACCAGTTCTGCATCACGCACATGGCAATGAGTGCTGACTCCAAGTACGGCGTGTTCGTGCTTGAGGAACACACAGACTACACTATTGACAAGGGCAGGCACACGCGCTGGACGGCCTACAAGGTGGACAAGCAAGGCATACAGGAAGTCTTCAGGGACAAGTCCTACGAGAAGTCGCGGGAATCCGGGAAAATTGCCATATCGCACGTGCACGACAGCGGCATTGTGCTTTCGGTCAAGGGCGGAAAAAGGCTCACTGTATGAAGGCAGCTTATTTAAAGCGCGCAAACCATACGCTTCCGCATGGAGAAACGGGACAACCTGAGGTCCACCAAGTTTGTTGTGACTGCCAATCTATTTCTCATCGCAGTCAAGCTGCTGGTGGCGCTGCTCACTGGGAGCATTGCAGCCCTTGCAGTCCTCATTGACTCGATTTTCGACCTGGCCGGCTCCCTTCTTGCCTATGCAGGGGTGAAAAAAGGCTCGGAGCCGCCTGATTCCGACCATCTCTACGGGCATAAGAAGTATGAAACAGTCTCCTCGCTTGCGCAGCTGGCGCTCATTGCAATTGCGGCAATCTTCATCATTGGCGAGGCGCTGCGCAGGCTTGCAAGCCCAATTGTGCTGAAAATCGACCTCTCCGATCTTGCGATAATGGCCCTCACAGTCATTGTGGACATAGGCATAGTCGCCTACCTGAAGAAAAAGGCGGACACTGCCAGCCCGGCAATACGGGCAAGCATTGGCAACTATTCCTCGGACATACTGCAGAACTCGCTCGTGCTGGTGGGGTTGTTTGCTACAGGCAGCGGTTTTTTTGCCGCAGACCCCATAGCCGCGCTGGTTGTTGCCATCCTGATGCTGCGCGTGGTTTACGGGGTCGGCAGGGGCGCGTTTGGCGAGCTTACCGACTCCGGCCCTCCAATGAAACAGCTCGAGAGGTACGCAAGGGAAATAATCTCCGTCAGGGGGGTAAAATCCTTCCACAAGATGCGCGCGCGCACTATGGCAGGCGAGGTGCGCCTTGATTTCCACATCCACCTTGACCCGAAGATGCCGCTCTCCCGCTCGCATGCAATATGCGAAAAGGTCAAGCAGGCTCTGCTTTCGGAATTCCCGGAAGTAAGTGAAGTCCTGGTGCACGCAGAGCCGGCCACAGCGCGCTTCATGGCAGGCCCCAAATTCGGCACCTAGGACGAGAAATTTTTACAAAAATTTCTAGGCAGTGTAAACTATCAAATCTACACCACAAAGATAAATTAACTTATTCTCCCCGAATTTCCTTATGAAATTCACAACCAACCCGAATCGCGCCTACCTTCTTGGCCTGTGGAAGAGCAGGAGGACAAAGCAAGGAGTGGGCGTGGAGGGGCACCGCGAGCTTTGCGAGGCGTTCCTGAAACAGTGCCTTGATGAAAAGCTCTGCCAGCCCGACAAGGTAAAGTTCGAGGAAGGGCCCGTCTATAAGTGCTATTTCTACAATACGGCAATCCGCTCCTGGCTGGACTCCGAGCTTGAAAAGCGGCAGGAGAGGCTGAAATATATGAACGTATTCGCAGCGAACTACTTTGCAGGCGTATTCGACGCAAAAGGGGGCTGGGCGCAGGCAGGGAAAAAGGAGGTATCCTTCATTATCGGCGACAGGGTGGATGAAATGGTGCTAATGCGCCTTGGCTTCCGCGTGAAAAAGGAAGGAGTGCGGATTGCAATAATATCGGATGACTTTTACGGCTGGGTCATGCCCTACCTGAAGCTTGAGATTTCAAAAAGAAGCTGATCACTTAACTACGATTATCTTAGTCTTGTTCTTCGCCACCAGCACCACTTCGCTTGTTTCCACGAGGAAGTCCACTGCCACTCCCTTTAGAGCGAGCCTGTCGTTCATGGTAATTCCGGTTGCGCGCTCGTGCGGCACAAGAAGGGAAATCCCCCTTTTCCCATCGCTCAGCTGTATTTTTGCAAAGGGCTTTTTCTTGGCTCCAAATCCGACGTCTCCCATGCCGGTTATCTGCATTTCTGCAAAGGACAAGTTCTTCATGCCTGGCTTCAGGTTGGTGAAGCTGCCCATCCCCTCCTCCTTTGCCCTCTCCTCGGCCATCTTGAATGCAATGCCCACATCCTTCTTGAAGTTGGAAACCAGCCTGTTCTGCTCGCGCTTGAGCTCAGCCCTGCCCATCCCGGGCGTGGTGGCAATCCTGTAGGCAAGTGCGTAGTACTTGTTTTCGACAGAAAGCTCTTCCTCGCTTATTTCCTTTTCCTCGTCAGCTGAGGCGAACTCGCGGTCCTCGTCCCCCACTTCCACCAGGTCTGACTTGGGGGGCACGGGGTCCTTTTTCTGGCCGAAAGGGAAGTTGGAGGCGTTTTGAGGCGGAGTTTCGCGCTCTTCCTGCTCCTGCGCTTCATAGGGGGAGGCAGGCTGAAGCGAGGCGGAGGACATTTTCTCCAGGCCATGCAGCGGGTCTGCTGATGGCGCTGGGCGGATTCCGAACAGCTTCTCGAGCGAAGGCATGAGCTTGCGCCTGGCAGACTCCCTCTTTTTCGGGTCATAGTGGGAAAAGAGCTTCTCAATGCTGGGCATCATCTTCTGCTGCACCTGCGGCATCTCCTCGGGCTTCCTGATCTCCTTCCTTTCCGCAAACAGCTTCCCAAGCGAAACTATCGCCTCCTGCTCATCCTCCTTGAACTGGCCAAGCGATTTCTGGGCAGCGATCTTCACTGATTCGTCCTTGTCAGAAGAAAGCTCGATCAGGGCAAAAATAGCGCGCGGGTCGTCAATCCTTCCAAGCGACTCCGCAACCCGAAGGCGCACCTTGGGGTCAGAGTCAAAAGCCTGGGCAACCGCCTTGTCAATGCTGTCCGGCCGATCGTCGGCTGGCTCAAGAAGGCTGACCTGGCGTGCCTTGGGTTTCCCTTTTTCTGGAACCATTCAATCTTTTCGAGTTTCGGGGGCAAAGAATAAAATAGGTAAGTGGCGGCAACTTCACATGGGCCTGGAGGGCATTTTCTTTTCGGCATTCGCAATGGTGCGGCCATCTGTCCGAGAGGCGTCCATCATCTTGAATGACCCTTTTTCCGCAGTGGCAATAAGCGCTCTGCTCGTGCTTGCTGCCTCCTGGCTATTCCAAGAGCAGAAAAAAATCCCCTTTCTTTTAAGCGCTGCCGTGATAGCCCTCCTTCTGGGCTTTGGCTTCAAGGCATTCCTGGCCGAGCAGAGGCCCTGCGCAACCGCGCCCTCGAAAATACCCTGCCCCACGGACTTTTCGCTCCCCTCCATGCACGCGCTCCTGGCTTTCACGCTTGCCATAATCGCAATAGGGACGCGCTCTTTCCCGATTTACCTCCTCTATGCCCTATTCATCGCGTTTTCGCGGGTTTACCTTGGCGTCCATACGATAACTGAAGTGGCAGCCGGCCTCGCGCTTGCGTTCCTTGCCTGCGTGCTTACCGAGCTCATGTTCAGGCTGAAGAAGTGGGAGGTTCCGCACGTGGTGCACATACGCCACGACATCGGCAAGCTCCCGCACAGCGCATCGAAATTGGAGGCATGAAATGAATGAGGACGAAAGGCAGATAGTCCATATTTTCCTTGGCGTGTGCGCCATTCTCCTGGTGGATTTTTTCGGCGTGCAGGCTGCCGCGTACATTATGGGCGCCATCCTTGTCGCGGGGATAATGCTGGTGCACCTGAAGCTTTCGAGGATTTCGCTTGGCCCCCTGGAAAACCCCCTTGAGCGCTTTGAGAGGCCTGGCGTCACTCCGGGCTACGGGGCAATGACACTGGCAGCTGGCATGCTTGCCATCCTCACGCTCATTTCCGGCAAGGAGAGCATATTGGCTTCCCTTTGCATACTAGGCTTTGGGGATGCGGGAAGCACACTTATCGGGATTAGGAGCAAAAAGAAGCTGCCCTACAGCCGCGAAAAGACATTCGGCGGCAGCATTGCGTTTTTCCTCTTCTCGCTGCCTGCTGCCTATTTCGCAGGGCTTCCAGCCCTTGTCGTTGCAGGGCTGGCAGCATTTGGCGAGAGCCTGGAGTCGCACATAGACGACAACCTGGTCATTGCGGTAGTGTGCGTGGTGGCATTCAGGCTGATCTCGCTGATTCACTGAGTTTCAATGGGATGCG
>JAHFEN010000144.1 GCA_023248455.1 Microcaldota archaeon
TTTTCATTATTCCATCGCTGCTGATTATGTATGCCAGCGTTTCGAATGCTGCTTCTGCCTTTTCAAGGAGGCTGGTTTTTTCCAGAAATTCTGAAAATGAGCTCGGCATGCCTTCAGCCATCCATATGCCAATTATTCTTGAAGATATGTCCAGGTCCAGCTTGCGGCCACGCACATAAAGCCCGTCCAAAGCTAGCATCACATTTGAGAAATGGCCCCAGTCAAATGCCAGCATGCTGTCATAAGCCACCATGCTTGAAAAAAGCATGCCATTTTCCTTGGCGGAAAGCCGCAGCAGCTTCTCCCAGCTCTCCTTTGCCTTGCCAAACTCGTATTTACTGTGAAGGCGCTCAGCAATTTCATAATAATAGCTGTCATTTGTCATGGCTAACTCATACACTTCGCCAACAAGCGTTGCCAGCTTTGCTTTTTTTTCGGGATCTCCAATGTATGTGGAAAGGCAATACCCCCCAAGGATATTTTCGGTCGCGAGCTTCCCAAGATCAATGTTTCTGCTGTTGATTGCGCTTGAAAGCAGTTCCGGATATAAAAAGCAACTCAATAAGCAATTTCGCAATTCCTTCAATGACATTTCATAGTCGCCTTTCTTGTCTTGTTCCTGCAAAAATCGGTCGTTTTTTGTAAGCTTGGAAGGAAGCTGGGTTTTAACCATTTTGCAATAGAGTTCGGATAATGCAAGAAAAAGGGGCTTGCGCATTTCGTCGCTGAAATAGAGAACGTCGAATACAAGTGAAAAATTGGCAAGCATGGCCTCCTTATCGAATAGCACGAATTTTTTCAGGTCGGCGGTTATTTCCTCATTTTGCGTTTCTGCTGCACACTTGGATAGAAGATATGCGCCATGCCCGCCATTTGAAAGGTCGGAAATGAGGTATGGCCTGAACATCTTGTAATTTGACGAGACATATGCGGGGCCCATTTTTTTAGTAGATAAGAAATCGCGGAGACTCTGGATCACAATTCTGTTTTCGGGTGTTTCAGACCTGCTTGCAATGTCAAAATATAGGTCTAATGGCCCATTACTACCAGTTTCTATCGAAATTTTCAATAATATAGACATAGCATACGGATCCGCCTTGCCATATTGTCGGAAATAAAGGGCAACCTGGTCCAGCCTTGCAGCCACAAGAGTTGCTGCTTCCTTTGATGACTCGGAAAATGAGCAAAGCAGCCCCATTGCCTTGCGCTTGTCCAGTTGGCTTTTGGCGAGCTTAATACCGGACAATAAGGTATCAAACTCATTCCGCAATTCTTCCTTCTGGCTGCCGTTCTTTGGAATTTCCTTTTGCATGGATTTATTTGGCACTTTTGCATTAAATAGATGCACCCTTCAGTTCATCGTGGTGGGTGATGCGTTTCCCTGGATAGCCGTATATGTAAAAACGCCAAATCAGCCGGCCTGAACGTCTCCCGCTTCTGCAACTCCTCGCTCCAGATTTACATGGGAAACACGCCAGAGGTTGCCCTAGAAGAACTAAATGGGCCCGCGAGGAATCGAACCCCGAGTCTTCACCGTGTCAGGGTGACGTCTTACCATTGCCGGCTCCGCAGGCAAGTTCTGTCCAGCACAGCAGAGCATTCGACCACAGGCCCAAGCCCAATTTTTCTGAGAATCAAGGTTTAAATGGGTTCAGGATGCAAAACCCCAACATGAAAGCCGAAGCCTCCTGCCCTGCATACGTGACAGGCATGTTCACCATAGCGCAGGGCGATGGTGCAGGCGCGGGCTTTGCCATTGACAAGCACCTTGTCACCACTGTAACTGGCAAAAGTTCTGGAAGGACGACGATTACAATAAACGGCACAGAGAGCCCCTCGCAGGTTTCCAAGGCGGTCCTCAGGAGATACGCAGAATTGATGAAGGGGAAACTGGGCCTGCTTGACATAAAGCATGCGGCAGTGGTGCCGATCGGCTTTGGGCTGGGGCAGAGCGCAGCAGGCGCGCTTTCTCTCTCCTACGCCCTGAACGAATACTTAGGCGCAGGCCTCAAGAGGGCGGAGTGCGTGAAGATAGCGCACGATGCCGAGGTGGCGTGCGGCACCGGCCTTTCAGGCGTGGACGCCGCGGCAATAGGCGGCATGCTTGCAAGGAGAAGCGTGGAGGACAAGCCAATGAAAATCCCGTTTGCTGAGCACGAGCTTGAAATCGCCTTTTTCTCTCCAATTAGGACTTCGAGCGTGATAGCCTCCGATGAATGGAAAGCACGGGTGAACAGGGCTGGAGAAAAATCGCTTGCCATGCTTTTTGCAAAGAAAAGCTGGGACGGTTTTGTTTCTGCCTCCCGGGTCTTTGCATCCGAGTCAGGATTGGGCGGCTGGTGTCTGTCCGAAATGGAAAATAACCCCCGCGCCTCAATGGCAATGCTGGGGCAGACCCTTTTCTCGGACTCCCCGATGAACCTTTCTCGCACCCCAGTGCTTCTCATGAAAACAAAGACTTATGAAGGGGGCGCACTAATTCTCTGACAGGGATAATGCATGGCTAAGGAAAAAACCGATGTTTCCATACTGATCCCCAGCTACAACGAGGAGAAGTACATAGGCGCCTGCCTTGCTTCTATAAAGAGGCAGAAATTCACGGGGACGTACGAAGTAATACTCGGGGATGGCAACAGCAAGGACAGGACGGTGAAAATAGCCAGGGACTACGGATGCAAGGTGGTGCGCGAGCTTTGGGGCACGCCTTCGGGCGGCAGGTACGCTGCCGCGCGAGTCGCGAAGGGCAGGATATTCGCAATCACATCAGCTGATGTAGAGCTTACTGACACCTGGCTGGATGAGATTGTGAAGCGCTTTGACCGAGACAGCCGCATTGCATGGGGCGTGGGCTCGGTTTCCCCGCAGGACGGCAATGCCCTTGAAAAGTTCGGCGCCATCATACTCAATTTCATGGCTTCAGTACTCAATGCTATCGGGCTAGCCTATGTGAATGCCGACAATTTATTCTGCCGAGCAGACGCATACAAGAAGGCCGGGGAATTCAATCCAAAGAT
>JAHFEN010000145.1:0-2042 GCA_023248455.1 Microcaldota archaeon
GCATTTGAAAGATATCTTATCCTAAGCCTTTCCATATTGTTATTTTAAGTGGTTAATAATATAAATTCACTGGTTCGGAACCAGCGCCGGTTTGTCCGTTCCCCAATAATACTTCAAGGCAGGCGTTTCACGCCTTCGCCTTTGCGAGGCGGATTGCTTCTCTTAGTATTGCCCTTAGCGTTATGATGTTGGCTCTTTTGCCTCCCCATGCGAAGTTCTTCAGGGCTGCTTCAATTATGGCATCTGACAGCAGTTCCTTTTCCATGTTGTCAAGCGAAGCAAGACAACAGGCAGAATGCCCGCTGGACTTCTGGAAAGCCGGGATGCCTTCTTCGATTTTGCCCACCACAACCACCCGCTAAGTATTCAATTCATTCAGATATGCTCCATAGCCCAATGCCGCCATCTGGTCTTTTGGGACAAATCGCAAGGCGGCAGAATTCATGCAATAGCGCAGTCCAAGCGGCGGAGGCCCGTCATCGAAGACATGCCCCAGGTGCGAATCAGCCAGGCCACTCCGCACTTCATTGCGAGGCACTCCGAGCAAATAATCCGCACGGATGGTGATGCTAGAATTGCTCATCGGCTTGGTGAACGAGGGCCAGCCGGTGCCGGAATCGTATTTATCCTTGGATGAAAACAGAGGCTCGCCAGACACGATATCCACATAAATTCCGTCCTGGTGGCTGTTCCAATATTCATTATTGAATGCCTGTTCGGTCCCTTCGAGCTGGGTGACTTCATATTGCAAGGGGCTGAGCATGGCCTTCAATTGCCCATCCGAGGGCTTCTGCCAGGTTACTGCATTCCATGCCGAATGAACCGTCAAGGCTATTTGAGCACCTCCTGCTTTTGGAGCTGAAAGCGCAGCTTTTGTGCCTAATGAACCTGCATTGGAAGCCGGATTGGGCTGGGGCAGAATGGAGCAGGCAAGAAGAAGTGCCGCCAGGACTGCAAAGATCGCGGCCAGAAGCCATGGCACTTTATCTGAAAGTTTCATCTTTATCTCCGCCAGTTCATTTTCTCCCAAATAGGTTAATGCCAACAGCCTTTATACGGCTTTTTGAGATGGTTGATAGTCTGCCCGGGCCTTTCCTTCCGGTTTCCCGAATATTCCTATGAAAGCCCAAAAGATCGCAAGGAGCAGGCAGATCAGCAGGCTGATCCATACGTTTATGAAAGAAAACATGAATGCAACCACGTAGATGTGCGGCCCGAAACGGTATTGCTTGTTCACCGCCTCCACCATGTTCTTGTCCACGTTGCTTGCAAGAAGCCGGTTTCCCCGTGATGCGTAGTTCCAGAGCAGATTGTAGAAGATGGCTGCCAGCAAGCTCATTCCAGCATAGAAGGCCATGGCAAGGACGGCATAGTCATGCTGAATATGCTCGGCAAGAAGCGAAGTGGGGTAAGGCGCAAAAGAAACCACAAGCAGAAGCCCTCCGTTAATGAACAGGAAGGTGTTGTCAATGCGCCGGATCATGCTGAACAGATGATGGTGGTTTACCCACATGATAAGGATGGTGGCAAAACTCAGGAGATAAGCGAGAAAAACCGGCCACTGGGCAAAAAGGAAGCTTTCCAGGCTCTGCCCTGCCAAGCTTTCGAATGCCGGGACTTTGAGGTTTAGAACCAGTAGCGTGATAGCTATCGCGAATATCCCGTCGCTGAAAGCCTCCACCCTTCCGGTCTCCTTGTCTTCCCTGGATTTGTTAATTGGTCCCATTTGGCATTCCTTCACTCCAATTGGCAGGGGGAGTTTACGGCTTTTTCTCCTTATCCTTCTCATATACCTGCGCTACGCCTTTACAATTGTCATGAACCCTCCGTAGCGCATCCTCTTCAGGTCCACAAACTGGTCCATCATCATTTCCTTCATTATTTTCTTTGCCCTCGGGTCGGCCTGTGATTTCTTGTTCACTGCTGCCCTGTGCGCCTTCGAGCGGTAGCCAATAACTGCGGATACCAGCACCTCGCCCTTCTTCAGCTTCACCGTGCCAAGGAATGAGCCAGTACCCTTTGATTTCAGGTCGCTTCCCTGG
>JAHFEN010000145.1:2052-2997 GCA_023248455.1 Microcaldota archaeon
CAATGCCCCGTGGCTTTTCATGATTTTGCCCCAGCCGGTCGATCCTCTGCAATAGTCTTGCAGCCTCTTTCTCGGCACAGGGACTACCATCAAGTCTATGTACCCTTCCATGCAATCCACCTCACTTTTTCTTCTTGTATTTCACCGCATTCTCCTTCAACTTGGCTTTCACAAGCTTTCTTACAAGCGAAGCAGGAAGCGGCTTATCTTGCGTGAAATGTACGGTTCCCTTGGTTTTTTCAAAGCCCTTAAGGTCCGCTGCAGGCACAAGCTTTTTCCAGCTCCCATAAGGAAAAAAGCTGCAATGCATTTTGAAAGCCGCAAAACCGGCGAATTGTTTGCCCTTGTATTTGAATGAAGGCATCCCCCAACTGATCCCCTCAACCGCACCCGGCGCTGCTGCCATTATCTGCTTCCTCAATTTCTGCAGTGCGGCCCGCTGCTCTTGCGGCACCGATGCAAGATAGCCGTCAATGTCCTTTGCCTTGTCCATGCCCATTCAATCACCTTACGCCTTTTTTACATTATAGATGAGCAGCACATTTCCAGATTTGAATTTCTCCGTCCCCTTCAATTCAAGCTTTAATTTTTTCTTCATGCGCACGAACAGGGGCTTGCCGCGCCCTATTGCTACTGGATTGACTATCACCCTGACTTCATTCAGCAGGCCCATCCGCACAAGAGACACCGCCAGTTTGTTGCTGCCAAGCACTAAGATATCCTTGCCATTTTGCCTCTTCAGTTCCCGCATCTCCTTGGCAACGCCATTTTTCACCAGCCTTGTGTTTTCCCATTCCGCGGAAGCGAGCGTTTTTGAGAACACGACTTTTGGCATCCTGTTCATCCTGCTGGAAATGAGCGGGTCAACCCTGATAGCTTCTTTGGTTGGCCAGAAGGACGCCATGAGTTCGTATGTCTTGCGCCCGAACAGGAGCACGGATGCGG
>JAHFEN010000014.1:0-7231 GCA_023248455.1 Microcaldota archaeon
AACGGTAGAGCATAGGCTTCTATTGAGATTCAAAAATGTGAAGATATTTGAACCTGACAAAGACTATCACATGGTAGATCGCTTCAAGGATAACACATATGGATTTAGCAACGCTGCAATTGCACTTTACTACCATGGAAACAGTGTAAGGGCCCCAAGCAAAGTCGCGCCCTTTGGGCTTATCTGGCAAGATGATACTGCAATATTCCCAATAGGGTATTTCAAGAAGGAAGAACAGGGCGAGTTAGAAAGCGGTTATTTTCATATTGGCAGTCCAAAAGGCGAGAACGCCCTTGCCAAACTAGCCAAATTTGTATATGATGCTATTCGAGAGCTTGATGATTTATGCATGGGTGCCTATGTCAGATTTCTTGATGAGAAATCTGCATCACACCTCAAAACAATTGGCTTTCAGCAGGTGAACGGAAAAAATAATACATGGAATACCCGCGCACCTCTGGAAGATGAAACTCACGATCATTCTATTGTGTTTTTGCCTAACCTTATCGAGTTAAAAGAAAATAATCTGAAGGTGAAAAATCTATATGATTGGGAGAATAAAGGCCACAAGGATCACGCAAGGCGAGGAGTGGCTCGATTTTCAAACTTTCTAGAGAGGAACGGACTAAATTTTATTCTCGAACCCATCACAAGCAAAGGAGAGTCGCTATTGGCTGAGATAGAGATAGCTCAAAAACTCGTGAAGACGCACTTTGATTTTCTTATAAAATCTGAAAAGGCGGTTGGTTCTGTCTGGCAGGACTATCTAGGCGCCATAAGCGAGCAAATTCTATCCATCCCAAGCATACATGCTTTTGTGGGTCATCTTCAATTCAAAGACAAAAAGGTGCCAGTTTCAGTATTTGTGAGTGAAGAACTGGGTTCTAAATCGGTTGGTCTTTATACTACAGTTACGGATTTTAGAGATAATGAACGAATTCTGCTTCAGGTGGGGATAGATACTGATGATTTAGTAAAGAATCTACCTAGACTCGTAAAATTGGGCGACCCGGGACTTGTGGAAGCCAGACAGGGTTTCAGCTCAATAGCACATTATGCCTTAATGCAAAATTTTGCCAAGCTCTACAAAAGTGGAATAGAACACGTACATCTTGGCGGCTGTGAAACAGAAGACCATGATTATCAAAAAATGGGCCTCAGCGCCAAGCCTTCTGGCACCACTTGGGTTTTCTATCAAAACCTGCATCAAAGATAAGCAAGATTTTATAAACCTCCAAACCGTTTCCTGTGCATGGCAGGCGAGCCCAAGGCGCTAATCGAAGTCTCATCAGAGGCAGGTAGGAAAATAGGAGGCATATACACTGTCATCAGGAGCAAGGCTGCCCTGCTTCACAAGAAATTCGGCAGCAATTACCTACTTATAGGGTTCTTGGATGACAAGTGCAACGAGGATGTGAAGTTCGAAGAGCCCACTGGCAAGATTAAGGAGATTATTGATGAGCTTGCGGCAGAGGGAGTAACCTGCAAATGCGGCACCTGGCTTTACGGGGACAATTCCAGGATAATCTGCGTGGATGCCAAGCAGGCTGGCGAGCGGATTGTTGAGTATTCAAATGGGCAGGGCATGCAAAAGGACAAGCAGTCCAATTACTTCAAGTTCCTGCTCTGGAAGAATTTCGGGATTGACTCGATAATGGAAAAGTCCTGGGATTTCACCGAGAACGTGGTGTGGTGCCTTGGAGTGGGGATGCTCATTGAGAGGCTCTTTGCAAAAGATGTGCTTGATGAAGCAAGCACTGCCCTGCAGTTCCACGAGTGGATTGCCGGCGCTGCCATCCTGTACTGCAAGATAAAGGGGCTGAACCTTGCCACTGTCTTCACCACGCACGCCACTGTGCTTGGAAGGACCCTTGCATCTGCCGGATTGGACGTATACTCTGAGGCTGCAGGGGCGAAATTCCCCATTTCGCTCAATATTGCCTATAACAACAGGGTGGAGGGCAAGCATCAGCTCGAGGTTGCGGCTGCCAAGGAGTGCACTGTGTTCACCACCGTGAGCGAAACAGTGGCCCAAGAAGTGGAATATATTTTGGGAAGGAAAGCAGATGTAATAACAGTGAATGGTATTGAGTTTGGAAATGGCAAAAACGAGGGCGAGATTCACGACCTTTCAAATTATGCTAGGGGGGAGCTGCAGCAATTCATGGAGGCTTGCTTTACAAGCTACTACCAGATGCGCTATGACAACGCGCTTTTCGTGTATATTTCAGGAAGGTACGAGTTCACCAACAAGGGCTTTGACATTTTCATTGACGCGCTTGCCAAGCTGAATGGCAGGCTCAAGAAAAACAAGGATGAGAATGCCAGGAAGGTGTTTGCCTTCATATTCGCCCCAAGTTCGGTGAAGGGCCCGAAAATATCCGTCATTAAGAACTACCTGCTGCTTGACAAGATAAACGAAGTGCTCAGGGAGCTTCCGGAAACCAAGGACAAACCGTATGTGAACCTGCAGGCTGCCATGGCCCAGCTCCATGGGGAAATAAAGCTGGATGTGGAGAACATGGCAAAGGGGTTTATCAGGGACGGGGAAAGGCCGCACATCAATTGCTATGACATCTCCTACATGAACGACTCAATCATCAGTGCCTGCGTTTCTGCCGGGCTGAACAACGAGAAATCGAATGCGGTGAAGGTCATATTCTACCCGACCTATATGAAGCCGAACGACGGTCTCATGAACCTGAACTACTACGACGTAATAGCTGCCATGGACGTTGGAGTTTTCCCCTCGCGCTATGAGCCGTTCGGGTACACGCCTGTCGAAGCAGCGGTGAAGCATGACATAGCCGTAACTTCGGATATGACTGGCTTTGGCAGGTTCATTATGAAGAAGGCTGAGAAGATTGGATGCGGCGTTAAGGTAATCCACATGGCAGGGAGAAGCGCCAGTCAATCCTCTGACGAGCTTGCTTCAGAGCTTGAGAGGGTTTACAACCTCTCAGAAAAGGACCTTGAAAAGGAAAAAGCAAGCGCTTATGCCATGATGGCATACCTCAACTGGGACAATCTGGTGGAGAATTATTACAGGGCATACGAAATGGCGCTTGAAAGGGTTTCCAAGGTGAAATAATGGCAGTGAAGGCGTACGAAATAAGCCCGAAGAAGAGCGTAAGGCACCAGGCAGTGGACTATGAATTCCATTACCAGCAGGAAGTGTTGCGCGAGAAGGAAAGGATGAAGAAAAAGATCAGGCAGGCTGCGGTAATGCTGGCTGCAGTATATTTAATCGCAATCGTGGCATTCCATTTTGCCGAAGGCTGGACGTGGGAGGATTCCGTTTATTTCACAACGTCCACCATAACCACTGTGGGTTATGGCGATTTGGTGCCCCACACCTATTTTGGCAGGCTTTTCACCATCCCGCTCATGCTCATAGGAATAGGTGTGGGATTCTACGTGATATACACCATTCAGGATTATGGAAAATACCACATTGACGGCGTTTCCAGGCATGTGGAAAGGCTGCGCAACAGCAAGAACTGATGTTGCGCCTGAACCGCGGCTTTTAAATTCATTTTGTATACATTCAATACTCTTGGGTTTGTGTGATAAAGGAAAAGAAAGCTGTCCTTGTTCTATCTGACGGATCCATCTTTTTTGGGAAAGGCTTTGGCGCAACCGAGCGGCGCGTGGGAGAGATTGTCTTCACCACAAATATGACAGGCTATGAGGAGTCGCTCACTGACCCTTCATACGCAGGGCAGATACTTGTTTCTACCTATCCCCTTATCGGCAACTATGGAACTCGGCCAGATTGGTGCGAAAGCCAGCAAATGCAGGTTGAAGGCTATGCAATACGCGAACTTTGTGCGGCTCCTAGGCATTTGAAAAGCACCAATTCATTGGGCAAGCGCATGGAGGAGGCAGGAATTCCTGGAATACATGGAATTGACACGAGATTTTTGACAATGCAGATTCGGAGGAGCGGGGTGATGCCAGCCTGCATCTCTGTTTACGAAAAAGAGGAAGACACGCAGGAGCTTCTTTCAATGGCGAGCGAGCTGGATTATTCGAACGTGAACTTTGTGGAGAAGGTATCTGTTGGCGAAGCAAAGTCATACGGGAAAGGAAGCAAGAAAGTAGTTCTCATTGATTATGGAGCGAAGATGGGCATTGTGCGGGAACTTAACAAGCGGAACGTGGAGGTCATTGTGGTGCCGTTTAGCTCAAGTGCCGAGGAAATGCTGGGCTTTTCACCAGACGGCATACTTGCCTCAAACGGACCGGGCAACCCTGCGCTGCTTGTGAAGGAGAGCAATGAACTTAAGAAAATTTTCGGGATGGTGCCAATATTTGGAATTTGCCTTGGCAACCAGCTTTTGGGCCAGGCAGCTGGAGCAAAAACTTACAAACTCAAATTCGGGCACAGGGGAGGCAACCACCCAGTGCTGGATTTGAGAGAGAAAAAGGTTGCCATAACAACTCAAAACCATGGTTATGCAGTAGACGAGAAAACGCTGCCGCAGGAATTCGAAGTCACGCATAGGAACCTGATAGACGGAACCGTGGAGGGCATTGCTCACAGGGAGCTGCCTGTGTTTGCAGTGCAGTACCATCCCGAGGCAAATCCTGGGCCCTGCGACTCGAAATATTTGTTTAACAAGTTTGTGGAAATGCTGTAAAACTGGAGGTGTATGTATGAACCTGCTATCAATATGGGAGTTGGAGAAGAAGCAGCTTGAAGAATACGTGAATCTTGCGCTTGAGGTGAAGAAGAATCCGGGAAAATACCTGCATTCTCTTGAGGGAAAAACGCTGGCAATGGTTTTTGAGAAGGCTTCCACGCGAACGCGGGTTTCGTTCGAAGCAGGCATGACGCAGCTCGGAGGGCATGCGATTTTCTTTGACTTCACCACCTCGCAGCTTTCGCGCGGCGAGACCATGCACGACACTGCAAAAACGCTCGGCAGGTATGTGAATATCATAATGGCTAGGCTTTACAAGCACGCTGACCTGCTTGAGATTGCGAAGCATGCCGGAGTGCCAGTGGTAAACGCCCTAACTGAAGAGGAGCACCCATGCCAGGCGCTCTCTGACCTGCAGACCATGAAGGAGCATGGCAAGCTCTTTGCCGGGGCAAAGTTCGCGTTCGTGGGCGACTGCGGATTCAACATGGCGAATTCGCTCATGCTTGCCTGCGCCAAGGCTGGTATGGAAGTGGTGCTTGTCTGCCCAAAGGGTTACCCCCCCAACCAGAAATACCTCAAGGAGGCGAAAAAATATGGGAAAGTCGAAATCGTGAACGACCCGGTTGCTGGCTTGAAGAATGCGGACATTGTTTATACGGACACATGGATTTCCATGGGCCTTGAGGACGAGAAGGCTGAGAGGACACGCGCTTTCACGCCTTTCCAGGTGAATGCTGGGCTCTTGTCGAATGCAAAGATGGACTGCATTGTTATGCACTGCCTGCCTGCGCACCGCGGCCTTGAGATCACGAATGAAGTCATAGACGGAAAGCATTCGGTGGTGTGGGACCAGGCAGAGAACAGGCTGCACATGCAAAAGGCGATAATGCTGAAGTTGATGGGCAAGGTGTGAAGCAGATTGGCCAGTCTTGGAACCGAAGCTCCAATCTGAAAAGCATGACATAGGAAAAACCAGATGAGGATGTTGCAATGCCCAGAAGAAATGACATCAAAAAGGTCCTTGTTATCGGCAGCGGCCCGATAGTAATAGGCCAGTCGGCAGAGTTTGACTACTCTGGCTCCCAGGCCTGCACCAGCCTGCGCGCCGAGGGAGCAAAGGTGGTGGTTGTGAACTCCAATCCCGCCACCATACAGACCGACAGGGAGATTGCAGACATAGTTTACATCGAGCCCTTGCGCGCTGATTTCATTGAAAGGATAATCGAGAAGGAAAGGCCGCAGGGGCTGATTGCCACCATGGGCGGGCAGACCGGCCTGAATCTTGCTGTCGAGCTTCACAAAAAAGGGATTCTGGAAAAATATGGCGTGGAGCTTCTGGGCACATGCATTGACGCGATTGAAATGGCTGAGGACAGGGGAAAATTCAAGGGTCTCATGGAGAAAATCGGCGAGCCCATACCTGAGAGCGTGGCTGCCAATAATTTTGAGGAGGCTGATGGGTTTGCAGCGAAGCATCCTTTCCCTCTCATCTTAAGGCCTGCTTTCACGCTGGGCGGAACTGGAGGGGGGATCGCGAGAAGCCAGGAGGAATTCCACAAGCTTCTGGAGCTTGGGTTCACCCTCTCGCCTACGCATCAGGTGCTGGTCGAGGAGTCGGTGATTGGTTGGGGCGAGTTCGAGTATGAGATGATGCGGGATGGGAATGACAACTGCATCACCATTTGCAATATGGAAAACATTGACCCGATGGGCGTGCACACTGGCGAGTCGATTGTTGTGGCACCCTCTCAAACCCTCTCTGATGACGAGCACCAGATGCTGAGGAGCGCTGCGATAAAGATAATCCGCGCACTGAAAATTGAGGGCGGCTGCAACATACAGTTTGCGCTCAACCAGAAAAGCGGCGAGTATGTTGTGGTGGAAGTCAACCCCCGCCTTTCGCGCTCGTCGGCCCTCGCCTCAAAGGCAACTGGCTATCCGATTGCACGAGTGGCTGCGAAAATTGCCCTCGGGCTTGGCCTGCACGAAATAAAGAATGCTGTGACCAAGACCACGCCTGCAGCATTTGAGCCCTCGCTTGACTACTGCGTGGTGAAAATCCCGAGATGGCCATTTGACAAAATCCCTGAGAGCAACCGCGTCATTGGCACGCAGATGAAGTCAACAGGGGAAACCATGGCAATAGGCAGGACTTTTGAGGAGGCGTTTGGCAAGGCGCTCCGTTCGGTTGAGATGAAAAAGGTGAAGATCCGTGATAAGGAAATCGAGCTCCATCTCACTGCGCCCACTGACCTGAGGGCATATGCAATTCTTGAGGCGCTGAGGCTGGGGTGGGAAAGGGAAAGGATATGCGCGCTGACTGAAATACACCCTTGGTTTTTGGACAGGCTTGCGGCTTTCGCGAACATGGAAAACAGGCTGAAGCATGAAGTGTTTGGAAGGAACCTCCTCTACGAGGCAAAAAGAATGGGCTATTCCGATGAGGAGATTGCGCAGGTGATAGGGCACGAAACCTCCATGGTCAGGGAAATGCGGAAAAAAGCAGGGATTGTGCCTGTTTACAAGATGGTGGACACCTGTGCTGCCGAGTTTGAGGCGCTGACCCCATACTATTACTCCAC
>JAHFEN010000014.1:7241-8714 GCA_023248455.1 Microcaldota archaeon
AGCAAGCCAACAGCCAGGCGAAAAGTCGTCATCATAGGCAGCGGGCCAATAAGGATAGGGCAGGGCATAGAATTCGACTACTGCTGCTGCCATGCCGCTTTCGCACTTCGTGAGATGGGAATCGAATCCATCATGGTGAACAACAACCCTGAGACAGTGAGCACGGATTTTGACACCTCAGACAGGCTCTACTTTGAGCCGCTTACATTCGAGGATGTGATGAATGTGATCGAGCACGAAAAGCCCGAAGGGGTTATTGTGCAGTTCGGCGGGCAGACTTCCATCAACCTAGCGCAAAAACTGGAAATGAGCGGGGTGAGGATACTGGGCACGCAGATGGAGGGCATTGACAGTGCAGAGGACAGGGAAAAATTCAAGGTGCTTCTGCACGAGCTTGGCATACGCCAGCCGGAGAATGCGACTGCGACAAATGAAGCAGAAGCGGTTATGCATGCCACAAAAATCGGCTACCCGGTTGTGGTGCGGCCAAGCTATGTGATTGCAGGCAGAGGCATGCAGATTGTTTACGATGAAGAAAGCCTGCGCAAGTATATTGGCGAGGCGGTTGAAGTAAGCGACAGGAAACCTGTGCTCATTGACAAGTATATTGAGAAGGCGATTGAGTGCGAAATTGACGGCGTGGCTGACGGAAAGAGCCTCTTTGTGGGCGGAATAATGGAACACGTGGAGCGCGCAGGAGTGCACTCCGGGGATGCGAACAACGTGGTGCCGTGCGTGCGCCTGAAAAAGGAAGTGCAGGGGAAAATACTTGAATATTCTGACAGGATTGCGCTTGCGCTCAGCACGGTCGGGGCGATAAACATCCAGTACGTGGTGCAAAACGACGTTGTATTCGTGCTTGAGGCAAACCCGCGCGCAAGCAGGACCATGCCCTTCCTTTCCAAGGCAACAGGAGTGCCGCTCGTGAAGCTTGCCACCAAGGTGATAATGGGCAAAACACTGGAAGAGCTGGGCGCGGTTGAGATGCCAAAAATGAACCATTACGCTGTAAAGGGCGTGGTTTTCCCCTTCCTCAAGCTCCCTGGGGCTGACACCGTGCTGGGGCCAGAGATGAAAAGCACGGGCGAGAGCATGGGCGCCGACTATGAATTTCCCCTAGCATTCATGAAGGCGCTTCTTGGGGCGAACTTGAAAATACCAAGGAGCGGCGGGGTGGCAATCAGCCTAAAGGATGGTGACAAGGAGCGCGCAAAGCCCCTTGCGGACGCGCTCGCCGATATGGGCTTTGATGTTTATGCCACGCCCACCACTGCCGACCATTTTGACGGCAGGGCGCAGCTTCTCAAGAAAATATCTGACGGGGAGCCGAACATCCTTTCGGAAATAAAGAAAGGCAAAATAAACCTTGTATTCAATACCCCTAAGAGGGGAAAAGTTGCAAACACGGACGGTTTTAGGATAAGAAGGGCCTGCCTGGAGAACGGAATACCCTGCCTGACCAACTTCGAGGCT
>JAHFEN010000015.1 GCA_023248455.1 Microcaldota archaeon
TTCAGGTTTTTTTTCTTTCCCAATTCGTCAGCAATCTGAGCCAGCAGCAGCTTCCTCACTTTCGGCAAACTTTCGCTCACCGGCCTTTTGGCAGGCACGCCAATTATCACCGCCTTTTTGATTTTCCCAAGCTTCCGAAGCAAAACAAGGTTCCAGATGAGGTCAAAGCCATGGAGAGAAAGCGGCTGCTTTGGGATTTCTAGCTCGGCGAGGTCCATGATTCTTGGAGACCTCAAGCCAACTACGGCATCCATTATCACAATCTCGCTTCCCTCGTTCTCCAAATCCTCGGCAGTGTCGAAACGCTTGAACTCAGTTCCAGGAAGCTTCCTAGCCAGCTTATCCGCCATCTTTACCGCGGCAGAATCTATTTTCGCAATCGGGTTGCCGAATACGAGGACTTTCATGGGTGGGTTTGGGTTGGAAGCGTTATAAATATTCAATGGTAGGCCTCTGCATATGAATAACTTGGGCAATTCTGTTTCTGCGCTAAAAAAAGGAGAGTTTGTCATACTGCACGACGGCAAAGGCAGGGAAAACGAGGCGGACATGGTGCTCCTCGGCGAAAAAATCACGCCTGAAAAAGTCCGCAGGATGAGAAAGGACGCGGGCGGGCTGATATGCGTCTCGATGGACGCTGCTGCTGCAAGAAGGCTGCATCTGCAGTTTGCAGTTGACATGCTTGCCAAGGACAAGCGCCATCCGCTTTCCTCAATGGGCGCAAAGCGCATGAAATACGGGGACATGCCAGCATTCTCCATATCCATAAACCACCTCTCCACTTTCACAGGGATCACAGACAACGACCGCTCCACCACCATACGCGAGTTTTCAAAGCTTGTGAAGAGGAAGGGAGGCGTGCGCGAGTTCCAGAACAACTTCAGGGCAATCGGCCATGTCTTTCTCCTTGTGAGCAGGGGACTAGAAAAGAGGCGGGGGCATACCGAGCTTTCGGTCGAGCTTGCCAAGCGTGCTGGCACCACCCCCGTGCTTGTGCTCTGCGAGATGCTTTCTGACAGCGGCAAAGCTGCCACAAAGGTTGAAGCTGCGTCATACGCCAAAAGAAACGGCTTCGCATTTTTGGAAGGCTGGGAATTGGCAGGCGAAAAAGGGCCGTAATTTCAGGGCAGGGTAGCCGGAAAAGGGGCAATAGTTTTAAAGCATGGAATCCGAATTCCCCCGGGATGCATTATGGCAACGGTAAACAAGCCAGTAAAAATAGGGATAGTCGACACCACGTTTGCCCGCATTGACATGGCATCTTTTGCGGTTGAGGAGATAAAGAAGCGGTTTCCAGGGACCAAAATCGTCCGGACCACGGTGCCGGGCGTCAAGGACCTTGCGGCGGGCTGCGTGATTCTGGACAAAAAGGAGAAGTGCGGCATCTATCTTGCACTTGGAATGGTGGGGAAAGAATCCATAGATTCACAGTGCGGGCACGAGGCTTCGATTGGAATACAGGTGGCGAAAATGCTCATGAAAAAGCACATTGTGGAAGTGTTCGTGCACGAGTTCGAGGGAAAGGACGAGGGGGAACTGTACTCCATATTCGAAAACCGGACAAGGAAGCACGCCGTGAATGCGGTGCTGCTGGCTTCAAATCCCGAAGAATTGACGAAATTTGCTGGCAAGGGCGTGAGGCAGGGCAGGCAGGACGCCGGCCCAATAAGGCGAAGCGGGTGATCATCGTGTCAGGAAAAAAAATTCGGATAGCTATAGTGGGCTCGCAGTTCAATCTTGAGATAACCGCGCCTATGCTCTCAGAGGCTGTGAGCGAATCGAAAAAAAAGGGCGCTGACGTTGCCGCAATTATCGAAGTCCCTGGCGCATATGAAACGCCGTTTGCCGTGGCGAAGCTTCTTGCGAGAAAGGACATTGACTGCGTGGCAGCAGTGGGCGCAGTGATAAAAGGCGAAACCAAGCACGATGAGGCAATAATGAATGCCATCTGCAGGGAGCTTCTCGCGCTTTCGCGCACACACGGAAAGCCCGTTGGATTGGGGATCTCCGGCCCAGGACAAACCGAAGAGCAGGCAAAGGCAAGGATAAACGACTACTCGCACAGAGCGGTGCATGCGGCGCTCCACATGGCAAAACTGAAATACTAGGTGCGTCTTGCGGGCGTAAAAACGCGCCCATTCATGGAGAGGTGCTCCCTATGGAATGGTCTTTGCAGGATATTCGCTTCATGCGCCTTTGCCTTCTTCTTGCGCAAAAAGGCGAGGGAAAAGTCTCCCCAAATCCAATTGTCGGATGCGTGGTGGTCAAGTACGGGAAGATAATCGGCAAGGGATTCCACGAAAAATTCGGCGGGCCGCACGCAGAAGCCAATGCCCTTGCAGGCATTGGGGCAAAAGCTCGCGGCGCCACACTCTACGTGACACTTGAGCCTTGCTCTCACAGTTTCCCAGGAAAAAAGACCGCGCCCTGCGTGCCCCTGATAACAAAATCAGGGATAAAGCGGGTGGTGGTAGCAGCAAGGGACAGCAACCCGGAAATTGACGGCTTTGAAAAGCTGATGAAAGCCGGAATTGAAGTGACCGCTGGCGTCCTTTCAAAGGAGGCGGAGCAGCAGAATGAAGCGTATTTCAAGTTCATGAAAACAGGAGAGCCGTTTGTAGTTGCGAAAATGGCGCAGAGCAGCAACGGGAAAATAGGGGTGAGGGGGAAGGGCAATGTCCGTATAAGCGGCAAGAAATTCTGCGGCTATGCCCAGCGCATGCGCAACCGCTGCGACTCCATCCTTGTCGGCATAAATACGGTCCTTTCAGACGACCCTCTCCTAACCTGCCGCATTCCTGGCGGAAGGAGCCCTGCAAGGATAATACTGGACAGCAAATTGCAAATACCGCTTGATGCCAAGGTGCTGAATAACGCAAGGCGGGAAAAAGTGATCGTTGCAACAAGCGAAAAAATCGATGCAGAAAAAGCGGCTGGGCTGGAACGGCTCGGGGCGATTGTCATTGCAGCGGGAAAGGAGAAGGTCATGCTTGGGCAATTGCTCTGCCTTCTTCCGCAGTTTGGCATATTCTCGGTGCTCATGGAAGGTGGGGCGCAGGTAATTTCTTCTGCCCTTTCTGAAAGGCTGGTGGACAGGGCAATTGTTTCTGTTTCGAAGAAAAAAATCGATTCCCCAGTGGCAATAAGCTCGCCCTTCACAGCAAAGATGCTCTCAACGTTCGATAAGAGAAAAATGGGCTCGGACACGGTTTACGAACGCAGTTTCAAGGCTTGATCCTGTACTCAAAATAATCGTCCCAGGGATTCTCAAGGGACATCATCTGCGCAATTGAGAGCTTCTCAAAATATCTGCGGAAAGGGCGCATGGAGTTTCCGTGTGCAGATATGGCGACATTCACACGGTTCTTTTTCATATAGGCAATAAGGTCGCGCAAAAACGCCAGCACCCGTCTTTCCACCATTCTGATGCTCTCGCCTCCAGGTGGAGGGCGGTCGTAGCTCCTGCGGATGAGTTGCAGATCTTCAGGTGAATGGGTGCGCTTGAACCTGTCATGCGAAGTCCCCTGCAGCTTGCCGTAGCTTCTCTCAATCATCCGGTCGTCGGTGAAAACCGCCCTGCACTCGCGATGGCGCTTGAGCACCTCGCGCAGTGTGTCCTTCGAACGGGAAAGCGAGGTCTGGAATGCCACGTCTATCCCTTTTCCGAAAAGCTTTTTCGCGATTTTTTTTGCCTGCCTCCTTCCGAAAGGCGTGAGGCGCGAGTCCTTCCAGCCAGTGAAGTAATGTTCCCTGTTGAAGAATGTCTGGGCATGCCTGAAAAGGTATATGGTTGGGGGGTACCTGTCCCCGGCAATGCGGCGGGATTTCCATCTTCCTGTGAAATCCAAATCCTCCTTTTCCATATGGATGCAAGCATGGTCAAACTATAAAAAATGCCCTGTGGCTTTTTTCGGCCGGAAGCCAGATGGCGGCTCTGTAGAAATCCACTGCAGCAGTAAACAGCCAAGGGAGCAAGCACCAAGGAGCTCAACACTTCTTCAGTAAACCGGAAGGCAGGATTCTGGATAACGTGAAATCGAGGAGAGCGCCCCAGACCTTTCTCCGTGAAAAAGGTTTTCTACAGTGCCCAGATGGCAGCACCAATAAATACTCTTGTGCAGGACTCCAAATATGTCAGAAACCATATTCCTGGTGCGTCACGGGGAGGCAGAGTCCAATGAAGGCAAATATTTCAGCGGATGGGGCGATGACCCGCTGACGGATCTTGGCCAGAGGCAGGCAACCGTGCTTCGCAAAAGGCTGCTTAAAGAGGGCATAGGCAGGATTTTCTGCTCAGACACCATGCGCGCAAGGCAGACCGCGTCAGCCCTTAGGCTGGAATGCCCCCTGGAATACTCCCCTGCCTTGCGCGAAAAATCCTATGGGAAGTACGAAGGCATACGATGGGGCGATGACGAGGACAAGTATGACCGCTTCCACACCGATGCCTATGCGCGGGCGCCTGGCGGAGAAAACTCCCTTGATGTGCAGAAGCGCGCGGTGTCTTTCTTCAATTCGCGTGTCTACCCTGCCAAGGAGGAAAAAGTTCTGGTGGTGAGCCACCACGGGCCAATCGTGCTTCTTTCCTGCCATCTGCTTGGCATGCCGATAAAGAACTGGAGGAAGCTGCGCCTGGGAAATTGCGGTCTATGCATACTCACGCGCGAGGGTGGCATGTGGCGGGTCAAGCTCTGGAACTCGCTATCGCATTTCGGGCTTTCTTCGTTCTCCCCCATGCTAATGAAGGAGAAAAAAGGGCGGGCTTAAAAAATGGCAGAATCCTTTTAAATGAAAATGCACAAATAAGCTCTGGTGATAAGATGGGGTTCAGAAAAGGTCAGGCAGCACTTGACTTTCTCATGACTTACGGGTGGGCAATTGCGCTTGTTGTGATAATTGCCGCGGTGCTCTTCTCGCTGGGCATCTTTGACGTTACAAACTTCATCGGAAGCAAGGCTGCCGGCTTTTCAGGTGTGGGGGTAACAGGCTGGAGGCTTGACCCAGGAGGCGTCCTTTACATGAAGCTGGTAAACGAGGTGGGTCAGCCAATAAGCGTCAACAGCGTGAATGCGACAATAAGCGGGGTAACCCAGGAGAACCCGGTCGCAATAACTCCAGCTACGCTTGGGACTGGCGAAATGTCTAATCAGATAAATATTCCCGGCTTTGCAAATTCAACAGCTGGAACCGGCTACACCGCACAGGTGGTCATCACCTACGTGGACAAGAGCTCTGGCTTCAACTACACAACCACAGGAACACTGACCGGCAAGTCAACCTAATGGGGATTCCCCCCTTTTTCTTATTTTTCTTTTTCCTTAGCGAAAGCTGATGATTTCGAACCTCGTGAACATCCTTGCCTTTTAAGATAATGCCTGCAAGCTAAATCCACGAGCGAAGCGAGTGAACCCGCCTTCGTGCGGTGGATACAGCTCGCATAGATTCTTTATCTTCAAGAAAAACAGTTCTCTCAGCGGCGCGGCGGCGCTGCACGCCGCCTCATTGATACCACCGCTGGAGTTTGAGACTATGGGTAGCTGAAGCTTTGTGAGAAGAAGCCACAGCGTAGGAATAAATGCCTTTCACCTTGAGTGGTGCCCAAAATACCGGTACAAAGTTTTGGGTAGAAACATACTGCTGCCAGTTCTGACTGAAAGTCTGCTGGAGACTGCAAAACCTACATCATCCATATTTTTGCAATGGAAATTTCCCCCGACCACCGCCACATGTCCGTGAACTTGCCTCCGACGCTTGCAGTTGCAATCCAGCTTTTCAAGGGCAGAAGTTCCAAGGCAATTTTTGCAGCATGTCCCTCATTCAGGAATATGTTCAGAAAGGGGCACTTCTGGAGCAGGGGCAGCTTCTACAGGTCAGTAAGCAACGTTGGTGCTGACACAATTTACAGGCACATAACAGAACACAGGGCAAAATAGCTTTCCACTTCAGTTGTGAAGGTGCAAAAGATGTTTGACCAAATGAGCCTGGTTTCCTTCAAATAGGAAAACTGCGCCCTTCAGGGCGCAGATATTTATAAGAGCTAATGTAGGATGCGAAAAGAAAAACCACTTGGGCAGATGCCTGGCGCTAAAGAAAAAGAAAAAAAAGGAAAAAGGGAAAAAAATCCCTTAAGCTGTTACCTTGCCGGTCAGGGTGCCTGTGGTTGTGTAGTTAAAGTTCGAGTTCATGTCGATATAGGCAATTGTCACCTTGGCGGTGTAGCCGGTTCCAGCTGTTGAATTTGCAAAGCCGGAAATGCTTATCTGGTCAGACATTGCGCCTGTCCCAAGCGTCGCTGGAGTTACGGCGACTGAGTTCACCTCAGACACTCCGCTTATCGTCGCATTCACGCTGTTGACGCTTATTGGCTGACCCACCTGGTTGCTCACTTTCATGGTAAGTGTCCCTGTGGGGCTGAATTTCCACCCAGACACTGCCACTCCAGAAAACCCTGCTGCTTTGCTTCCGACGAAATTGCTCACGTCGAATATGCCGAGAGCAAACAGCACGGCCGCAATTATCACAACTAAAGCAATTGCCCATCCGTACGTCATCAGGAAGTCAAGCGCTGCTTGTCCTTTCCTAAAACTCATCTGATCACCGACAGGAATTGGAATGTATTATTTATAAACATGACGAACGGCTGTGATACTTGATAGCTTTGCATGTTTGATCTTTTTTGGCAGGAGAATTCTTCGGGCAATTCCGCCGGACTAATATTTATTAAGTTATCAAGCGATGATTGGCTCGCATGAAATACCAGACGCGAGTTCCACTGAATAAGGGGCGCTGGGCGACGTCCGAGGGCTGATAAGATGGCGGACATGAGGAAAATAGCACGGGTGCAGACCGGCCTTGCTGGCCTGGATAATGTGTTGCAGGGAGGGCTGCCTACTGGCAGCGTCACGCTCCTTTCTGGCGCCTGCGGCACCGGCAAGAGCACACTTGCCATGCAGTTTTTGTACAACGGGGCGAAATACATGGGCGAGCCCGGCGTTTATGTGACCCTTGAGGAAGACCCGAAAAAACTCATCGAGAATATGACCCTTTTTGGCTGGGGCGTGGATGATCTTATCGCGAAGAAGAAGCTCATGGTCATCAAGCCCGAAGTATATAAGTTCGAATCAATAAAGCAGATAATTTCCGATGCAATCGACAAGATACACGCCAAGCGGCTGGTGGTCGACTCCTACTCGGTGCTGCTCACGTATTTCTCCGACCCGTACGAAATAAGGAACGGACTGGTGCAGCTGGACCGAGAAATCAAGAAGATGGAATGCACCGCTCTTGTCATTTCAGACATCAAGGACAATTCCGAAATATTCTCAACCACCGGCGTGGAGGAGTTCATAGTTGACGGGGTGATAGTGCTATACCTCATTAAAAGCCACAGCCACCCGTTTGAGTTCGAGCGCGCCATATCGGTCAGGAAGATGCGTGCCACGCACCATCCGCTCAAGACCTATCCGTTCCAAATTACAAAGGAAGGCATAACCATCGGCGGCAAGCACATCACCGGACCGCTTCACGGGAGCCACAGCGGGGTCGGGACAATGGCCGAGCATATAGAGCCACTTGAGAAGCAGGTTAAGGCGCCTGCCGCAGAAAAGAAGGAACGTGAAAAGACGCACTCGCCCAAAAAAAAGACGGAAAGCAATGCAAAAACGAAGGCGAAGATAAAACAAGGCAAGCCTGCCAAGGCGAAAAAAAAGACGGTTCCGAAAAAGGCGGGGCGCGAGCCTCGGAGTTCCACTTCCATAGACATAAAAGCGCTCAGAGCACCTGGCGCACAGATAGGCCACAGTTGGAAATGGAGACATCTTTGAGCTGAATGCCGGACCCAGGCACGGTGTATCATTTGAAAGCGCAGGCATCGTTGGAGCAGCTGGTTGTCATTGCGGTAGCGATCGCATTCATATCCATCGCCTTTTACATTGGAGCGAATTATTCGGCAGACAGCAGCAGGATTTCGCAGGCAGAGGATGCGGTGCAGCGCCTGGCTGCGGGCGCTGACCACGTATATGCCCTGGGCCCGAACTCCAAGGAGTATGTGACGGTGTATTTGCCGGAGGACCTGGTTAGCCTGGATGCCTCGGGCAAGCGCATACTGATGGTACTACGAACCAGCGCAGGGGGTAACACAGACGTGTTTGCTTATACCAAGGGGAACCTGATATCAGCACTGCCATCCTACAGGGGCAAGCAGAAAATACTCATTGAATACCTTGCAAACGGGAAAGTCAGCCTGGGACAGGCCGGGCTTTCATGCTCGCCCTCACTTGTCACGCGGGCGTTTAATGCAGGGGACAGCGCAAACGACACGATAACTGTCACAAATTACGCGGACTACAATGTGACGGGAATAAACGCCACTGTCAGCGGCTATGCCAGCTTGCTCTCCGTAACCCAGCCGCCCATTGAAATCGACCAGGGCCATAACGCCAGCATGGCGATAAATTACCATATCCCTTCCAACCTTCCGACCGGAGTTTACGGTGCAGTGGTCACAATCAACTCCGGCAACGATGGCTCGTGCATCTCGCAGCTGACTGTGAATGTGAACGGGAACTCCAGCTGCTCGGCGCTGTGTGCAGGGCAGGGCTACAACTCTGGGATCTGCAGGGCCTCGCCCGCATCATGCATGGCTAATGGTGAGGACTACAAGCCTGGCAACGACTATTCCTGCTCGT
>JAHFEN010000146.1 GCA_023248455.1 Microcaldota archaeon
GGCGCTGCAGGCCGGCATTAAGCCCGCTTTCATACGAAATGCCGGGCTTTTCAACCGAGGCTTGTGCGCCAGAATAAATAGGCTCAATGGTTTTGGAAGCTTCCTGCGAGCCGGTCCAGAGCGCGTAAGTGCCTCCAAGCTTGCTTTGGATCTGAACCCTGCCGTTTTTTTCAAGAATCGAAAGCCATTCGAGAATGTTGCTCTGGGACATGCCGATTCTGGCCGAAAGCTGCCAGACGCTCACAGGCTTGCCTCCGGATGATTTCAAATCCGCGATCAGGTCGTCGAATTCCGTTCGGATGCCTTCGCCCTTGTCCATGTCCCTGCCCTCAAGTGCTTAGTTGTTCATCACATATGGCGACTGCACCATCCTGAATTTGCCGGACATCTTGCACTTTGCGCGCCTGTAGGCCTCTTCGATGTGCGATGCATTCGCCTTTGCAACGTGAATGGTGAATACCGCCTGCCCGGTGTTTATCCGTGCTGCACGGTCGGTGGAGCGCCCGTAGGCCAGCCTCATACCCTTCTGGAGACGGTCGGCTCCGGCCCCTGCAATCATCTTGTTCTCGCGGATTACGTTGTGGGGGAACACGCGGACCTTGAAGAAGTACAGGTTGGGAATCACTTTCTCCAGGTACTTGTTAGCCGCCTGGCGCGCTGACTCAAGCGAGTTGTCGCGCAGCTGCACGTCCTGCTCTGCTATGAGGTTGTAGGTATAGTCAAAGGGCTGCTTGCGGCTGCCCATCTCGTAAACAAGGAGCGAAAGATGCGGCATTGCCTTTACGTACGACTTGCGCGGCTTTTTCTTGGAGTAGCGCGTCCAAGCGGTCTTTTCAAGCGTTCTGCACGTTTTTGCCGGCCTCAAACCCATAGTCAACACCTCAACATCCAACCAGAGACAACATAACGTCTGCCAGGAAGAGTGCTGAGATAATCACGACCTCTTTAATAATCTTATTGTGGCGCTCATTGCAACAGGCATTAAAAGTGTATAAAACTGTATTTAAATGTGTGTGTTTTCCTTTTTCAGGAGAAGCTGTTTTGTTTTCAGCCCTCCTTTGCCTGAATAGCCTCCAAGCGAGCCGTCGCTCCTGACCACGCGGTGGCAGGGTATCATTGGGGCAAGGGGGTTTTTGGCAAGCGCGCTGCCCACTGCACGAGCTGCTTTCGGCCTGCCTATTGCCTTTGCAATGTCAGAATAGGTGCGGGTTTGGCCTTTGGGGATTTTTGCGCAGGCAAGAAGGACACTGCTCTGGAAGGGCGTCATCTGCGACAATAGCTGCAACGCCTTTCTGGATAGCATGGTTGGAACATGATACAATGATATTTATTCATATGTGGCAAGAAACCCGCAGGTGCGAATATGTACAAAGCCGGGAAAATTGCGCAGGCAACAGAACAGCGGCAGCTAATCAGGAGGTTCAGGCAGCTCGAACCATTGGTGTTCAAGAAATGCATGGGTAAAGGACCCAAGGACCCTTACTTGGCAGTAGTTTCGCTTAACGCCCTTGCCAAAGGCTATGCCTCAATAGCAAGGATAAAGAAGCTGGACGGCCGCAAAAAGGAGGCCGGAGAGATGGCGCAGGCAGCCGCATATTATTTCTCAAGGCTGCACACGCTTGGAAAGCTCTTCAATAGTATGAAATTGCAGAAGTATGCGATAACCCGGGAACATGAATGCATGAACCTTATCGAAGAGTGCATGCCAAAAGCCCCAAGGACGGCGAACGGAGTAAATTACAGCGCTATTTAGCGGCCTAATCTCAGATGGTAAAACCCGTCATCTTCAGATATGCCTGTGCCTGGTCTCTTTGCTTTTACATAATCCAGCCCGTCTTCAGTTTCCGAAAGCTCAAGCTTGGTGCCAAGCACGCGTTCGGCGTATTCCTTTTGCATTTCTACTTGCGCAGAAACGCCCTGAGCGGCAAGGGACGCGAGCATTTGCGGAAAGTTCAAATCCACAGTGGACTCCGATCCGTATTCGCGCACCATGAGGCTGTTCCACTCCTCCACTGGGTGAATGAATATGCCGTCAGCTGAGTAAAAGCCGTAATCGAACAGGTCAATCCGGAAGTTTTGCCTGCCAAGTCTGCAGAGGCCAAGCAGGAACTTTTCAGCTGCGAAGTTGAACGGTATTCCCCTGCCCTCGTCTATCCTCTCCAGGAATTTGAATACGAAGAGGTCGGTGGTGGTGCGCGTGCCGTCAAGCGAAAGGATTCTGCCTGTTTTTCGCATGTAGAGTTCAGCTGGCAGGTCGCTCAGAAGCTCGTTTATCCTGCAATAGTCGAATTCCTGCGCAGGCGTTTCAAAGGATGCGTCGAATTTTGAGAACGAGCAGATGCTTTTGTGGGCTGCCAAGTTTACCTTGGCATCTGAAAGCATTTTTTCGGAGAAGTCGAATAGGAAGTAGCGCGTCTTTCCATAGAGGTTCGGGCTTCTGTGCTTCAGGTCATCCAGGAAAACTTTTGCGAAATTACCGTTCCCTATGCCGTATTCGCAGACAATTGGTTGATCGTTATCGGCAAAGTCCCTGGCAAATTCGATTGCATTGCAGGTGGCCAATGCTTTCCCCTGCGCGAAAGTGGAAAAGTCTGAATAGATTTCTTTTCCTTTTGAGGCGTAGTAATCTGCGTTCGCAAGGCGTTGTGTTTCGGAAGCGCTCCGCGCCATCTACGACACGTCCTTTTTCACTTTTTCCACTCCGATTGCCTCAATGAGCTTGCCAAGCTTGGGGCCTCGGGGCTTTTGCAGAAGCGCGGCGTAGCATTCCTCAAATAGCTTTGCTGGCGGAATGGAAAGTTCCTTTGCTGTTGAGAATGCCGAGTTGTGTATTTCAAGCGCGCCCATTGATGGTGAAAGCCTGCTGAAAAATGCCGCTGCGTACTTGCCTGCCTTTTGCGGCGAATAGGAAAATGAGTATTCCTCTGGTATGAAATTCTTCTGC
>JAHFEN010000147.1 GCA_023248455.1 Microcaldota archaeon
CCTATTTCACTCTGCGATGTAAGGCAGTTCGACTCACCGACAGGGATTCGGATCAGCAAATTCTCCCAGCTGGATTTGTGGCATCGGGACGCACTGCCGTGCCAGCTTCCGTCCAGCGTTGCATTCCTGTCAGCGGTTGTACATCTGCATCTGTTCAACTGCTTCGCTTGCGCTCACGCGCGAAAGCGCCCTCCAGACGGTCATGTGCGACACCCTGATGGCATCGGCAACCTCGCGGACAGGCATGCCCTCGCTGAAATAGAGCTGCACTGCCATCGAAAGCTGCTGCGAGCTCATCTTGCGGGGCCTTCCTGCTGTATTGCCTCTCGAATAAACCTCTTCTGCTTCTCCCATGGACAAACACCTCATTTTGGTTTTTCTTGAAACCCCAAAGAGGCGAAGAAAAAGCCAGTACTAGGGGTTTCATGTCCGGAGGCCCCCAGCAGTTTGCCAAACCACACAGGACCAGGCTTCAGGCCTTGAAGCCACAGATGGGCAGAAGGATAAGCTTCAGGCTAACCGCGCGCGGAACGCACATGTACTTGTAATGCGTATCTGCCATTGGTTAGCCTCTGTCTGGTTCCATTGTGCCAAGAAGGGTATTTAAAACATTGTATCAGAAGCGACTTTTAGGGTGATAATTTAAATTGTCACTAGTGTAAAATAATGGTATGACTTTCAAAAGCAGGAAAAAATTACCTCCTGGGGGCCAAGGTGCCGGCCATTCTGATGGCAGAAATAAGAAGGGCAGAGACAGTGAGTTTTTTGATCACCATCAACCAGAAGATAACCTGACGCCCATGCTAAAAGAGAAGATTATGCTGCCCACGCATGGGAAGCAGAAATCCTTAAAGCGCTTTTTCAATGAATTTAATACCGGCGCCAAAAACAGAAGGGACAAGCACTCTAAGGACGCATCGCGCCCAAGGGAGTTCGCAGTGTTTTTCGATCTTGTGGATGGCGTGAAAGTATTCGAAAAATCCTTTGAGGAGGAAGTTTCGAGTGAATTATTATTAATGAGCTCAAGGTACAAGCAAATTCTGATAGGGCAGCTGGAAAGGCACAAAAGCAATCTATTCAGGGATTGGATAGAGAAAGTCCGCACCTTAGATCCCGGACTGCAAATTTCCGAGAAAAATTTCACAATAACCGGGAATGTCACCAAAGCAAGAGCGGAAGAATTGCTGGATGTTTCTGTTAATTGCGCTTTGAAATTGGAAAGAATAAGCGGGCTATTGGGGATCATCAGGGAATATGACAAGGGCGGCTACCGGCTGAAGAAAATCAATGAAATAATCGTAATGGCAAGCAAGGCATTGGCAGAGCAGTGAATGCTACTTTACCAGCAGCATCTGCGCAAGAAGGGCTTCGATCTGGATCATCTCATTAGCGCCCTCCACCAGCCTGAAGTTGTACTCGCCTATCTTGTCCATGAGCGCGACCTTTTCCCTCTCCGAAATCTGCAGCGAGTCGAGCGTGCGGTACATCTGTATGAGCACGTCCTCGCCAGACATGCCGTAGCTTATCATGAGCTGGTGCAGCTTTTTCCGTGCCTCCACGAACTTCCGCGCAAGCGCAAGCTCCATCATTTCCTTTATTTCCGCAGGCTCTGCGCGTGCGGCGCTCTTGTAGACCGACTCGGATGTGATCGTTGCTGAATGGAGCGAGGCCCCCTGAAGCGCGTTAATCGCCCTTCTCATGTCTCCCTCGGACACATAAAGGAGCGCTTCCCCGGCCTCCTTGTCGACTTTCAGCTTCTCGCCGCGCGCCACCCTATCAACCATTTCGGTCACTTCGGCAGGAGTGAGAGGGCGGAACCGGAAAAGCGAGCATCTGCTCTGAATCGGCTCTATTATTTTCGAGGAGTAGTTGGCTGAGAGTATGAAGCGCGTGGCGTTCACGTAGAGCTCCATTGTCCTCCTTAGTGCGTTCTGCGCATCATTGGTGAGCGAGTCAGCCTCGTCAAGGAATATTATCTTGAATGGCACCTCGGTAAGCGAAACCGTTCGCGCAAAATCCTTTATCTTGCCCCGCACCACGTCTATGCCTCGCTCGTCGGATGCATTCAGCTCGAGTATGCTCTCCTTGTAGCTCTCCCCGTAAAGGTCCCGCGCAAGCGCTAGCGCAGCGGTCGTCTTCCCAATGCCCGGGGGCCCGGCGAAAAGCAGGTTGGGCATGTTCTTTTCCTTCACGTATGCCCGGAGAAGCGTGGTGATTTCCTTCTGGCCCACAACGTCCTTTAGAGATTTCGGGCGGTATTTTTCCGTCCATGGCGTGTATTCGGTCATCACATCATCCATCTGGCTTTTGTTCCACATGCTTAAATATGTTTAGTCTCTGAGATTTACCCGTGATACCCGTGAAATTCGAGGATTTCCACTATTCCCTGGCCGCGTCTGCCATAGTGGCGGCTCTCATTTACCTGTTTGACTCAAATGGGGGGGTTACACCGCTTTTCGCACTAGCCCTATTCGCCCTTTCCCAGGCAGGGTTTTTTGCCACCGCAGCACTTCGCAAAGGGGGCGTTTCCTCCCCAGGCGCAGAGTACCTCCTCATTTTGGTTGTGACCGGAGCTTTCCTCTCAGCAGCGATTTCCCTGGTCGCATTCTCATCAGTGCTTCCGCTTATCTTCGTGCCCCTGGCGCTTGCGGCGCCAGCTGCAGGCACGCTTTGCCGCTCCTTTGTTTCAGGGTGATTTATTTTGCACAACCAGCCTAAACTCGAAGAAGAAATAGCCGATTTCTGGAAAAAGGAGAAAATTTACCAGGAAGTGAAGAATGCCAATGCTGCCGGCAAAAGCTACTATTTCTGCGACGGGCCGCCATACGCCACGGGCCAGATACACCCTGGCACCGCGTGGAACAAGTGCCTGAAGGATGCAGTGTGCCGCTTCAGGCGGGCAAAAGGCTACAATGTGCGGAGCCAGCC
>JAHFEN010000148.1 GCA_023248455.1 Microcaldota archaeon
TAACGCAGTTCTTTATGGTGACGTTCCTGGATGAGTTGAGCACATAGAATGCATAGGTGCTGGAGAGGTCAGTGCCGTCCACTGTGTGCCCCTGGCAGTCGAAATCGATGTTCTCCTGGCTGTTGGCAATGAAGCAGGTCGAGGCGACATTTATTACGTCTGCTGAAAGCAGGTAGCTGGTGTTGGAAGCCAGGTTGCTGCAGCCCGAAATAATCCTTGGCCCGCCGGTTGTCACTGTGAATGAGACAGTGCTTGAGCCCACGTTGCCGGCAGTGTCGCTGGCATAGACCGCGACGCTGTGGAGGCCTTCGCTGAGAGGGCCTATTGTGGTGTTCTGGCAGGAGGGCAGCGGCACTTGGCTTCCTGAGTCAATGACATACCAGCAGGTTACAGGCGACGCGTCTGTCACGGTGTAGCTGAGGGGCATGGTGCCGTTGGACACCGTGGAGCCGTTTGCAGGCGAAGAGATTGCCACAACAGGTGCAGCAGTGTCGTCTGCAAAACCTCGGTTTCCGAGCCAGTAGTGGAGCGAGGCGTTCGCAGAGCCGTCTGCGTTCCTGCCGCCAGCTGTGCCGTTGTAGAATGCGGTCCTGGAAAGCGCGTTAGCATTCGATCCGCTTGCAGTGAGGAGAGGGAACCAGCCTGTGTTCATGCGGGAGGAGAGGTTCTGCGCTGCATTCGAGTAGAACTTCTGCGATTGGCCGAAATAGCCTTGCTCGTTGGAGTTGCCGTCAAAGTAGTTGCCTGCCGAGGAGTCGATGTAAACCCCGTAATTCGGCTGGCCCGAGATGGTGGAGTTGTAAATGAGGTTGCCGCTTGCGCCGCTGTAGAGGCCGAGCCCTGCGTGCGTGTTTGAGGATGCAAAAAGGCCTGTTACCGATGTGTAGTCCGCGCCTTCGAGCTCAAGCCCGTCATATCCGTTGGAGTTTGCAGCCGCTCCGCCTATTGTGTTGTAATTGGACGATTCTATCTCGATACCTTCGTAAGTGTTGTTGCCCGCGGTCACTCCGCTGAAGCTGTTGGAGTGGGAAGAGGAGAACGCGAATACGCCGTGGCTGTTGGAGCTGGACTCCACGCCTGCGAGCGTGTTGGATGAGGAGCCCTCCAGCTTCACGCCATCGCCGCCGTTTGAATTGGCTGTAATGGATGCGAAGCTGTTGCCGTCCGAGTGGTATATGTATGTGCCCTGGTAATTGTTGTTGCTTGAATTCACTCCTGAGAAGCTGTTGGAGGGCGAGTTGTCTAGCACCAGACCGTCTCCGTTGGATGAGGCAGTAAGCCGGTTGAATGCGTTGCCAGTTGAATAGAGGGAGTATGCTCCACGGAAGCTATTCCCTGATGCATTGGCATCAGTGATTGCGTTGTAATTCGAGCCCGCGGACACGGCGTTGTTGAAGTCGTTGTAAATTCCCAAGCCCACGTTGTTGCCGCTCAGCTTTACATTGGATATTGTGTTATATGACGAGCGGGGGAAGAGCTTTATGCCGTAGTCTAGGTTGCTGGTTGCATTTATGTTTGAAAGGGTGCTGCCTGAGGTGGTGTCCAGCCATATTCCCCTGCCGAAGTCAGTCACCGCGCAGTTCCTGACTGCCACCCCGGATGATGATATTAGCTTGAAGCCGCTTGCCATGTTGTTCGCGTCAGTGCCGTCCACTGTGTGCCCCTGGCAGTCGAAGCCGATGTTCTGCTGGTGGTCTGCAAGGAAGCAGTCGGCTGTGGAGGGGAAGTTGTTTATGTCGCAGGCAAGCCTGTAATTGTTGTTCCCGTAAAGCTGGCCGCAGCCGCAAACTTCGGAGAAGGGCTGGTAGTCGGCAAGGAAGTAGTCGAAATTCGCAGTGTTGTGGGGAGCCGCGCCGCCTATAACGTAAAGGCCGACCTGGTTCACCGACAAGTTGCTTTGGAGCGTGCCTGCGTTATGCCACACGCCGTCGCCGGCCGCGTAGTCGAAAACGTAGTTGCCGCCGTTCTTGTTGACCTGGAGGTAGTTTGCAGGCCCGAGCGTTATTGATGGGCTGTTTATGGCCCCGGGGAACTGGCCAGCGCCGTTTTCAATCTTGTAGGCCTGCGCGCGGTAGGTGTAAAGCTCTCCGAAGCGGAACTCGAAGCGCATGTAGTTCTTGTCGTCCTGCCAGAGGATTATCCCGTATGTCTGGGGCTGGTAGGAGGAGTTGAATGTCTCGCCGTCTATCTTTGCTTCGAATACTCCGGATCCCGCGCCTGCTGCGCTGCGCATCACCCTGGCGCAGCTGTTGTTGTATGCTCCGGGATTGCCTGGGTCATACCAGCAGTCGTGCGTGGTCTGGGGGATGGTTATCTGAAGGTGGCCCGGGACTGCGTCAAGCGAATAGCTGGCGTCAGGCACGCCCTGCGCGTTGTTTCCGTAAAAAGCCCAGGCCTGGTCAAGCGAGGATGACGAAAAATCGTCAAGCACATGGGTGGAGCCAGGTTTTGCCGACATGCTGTACATGCTTTCCGCAAATACATTTGATACTAGAACAAGCGACAAAAATGCCAATGCAACAGAAGTCCTGGCGATATTGTTTTTTCCCATGCCACACCCCGCATTTCAAGGATACTCTTTCCCACGAGAAATCCTTTTTATACACTATAAGAGCCTTTTGTAGTGGAAACTATTTATATACCTTTGTATACACTTGCTGCAACTATTTGGAATCGGCAGCTGCTTCCTGCCTTGCCATTCAAAATCAGTAGCCGCCCCTTCTCTTCTTGCCCATGAGCATGACTATTATCAGAAGCGCGGGAAGCACGGTAGCAGGGAATACGAGCGCATTGGGCCACGAAAGAAGGCCGTCTATGAGAGAGGCAGCCGCAAGATTTTTCCCTGGCTCCCTGCCTGAAGGCGCTACGAAAACAGGGACCGCTTCAGCTGGCAGCGCCAGGCTGGCAG
>JAHFEN010000149.1 GCA_023248455.1 Microcaldota archaeon
CCCTCTACGAAAACAAGCAGCCAATATTTATACGCTTTTTGTGGCTTGCGCTTCAGGAAAGAGAAGTCTGAAATTATGGCTTTTTGCGCCTGAGCTTATGCCAAACCTAACCCCCTAGAGGCTAACTCCCTCACCTGGCTTCCACGACGTAAGCGGAAATAAACCGAACCCCCTAGGGGTGAAAGCCTATAGGCGGCTTTTGCTGGCCCTCTTGTTCTCAAAAGCAGTAAAAACCCCACGGGAGAAAATCCTCAAGTGATGTAGGATGGATGTAAACGACGCATGGAAGCGGACGTGCAAAGTGCTGTTTGGGGATGAGATTGGGGAGCTTCAGGATTTCGAAAAATACCTGAAGAAGAATAATGAACCAATCTTTTCAAAAAAGTCTGTGATTTCTGGCAAGAACGTTACTATTGCAGATGAGTACTTTTGCCCTTCGGCTAGTTTCATAGGCAACAGTGAGGTCCCCCAATTTGAAAAAAATAGCGGCAACATCAGACTCGATCTTAACCAGATAAAAGACATTGACTCAATTCTAAATGCAGTGTCAGAAAAACTAGTCTATTCTGGCAATGTGCTCCTTGGAGATTATAGTGGCATTGAAAATTCGCACCGTTGTACCGATTCGCATTTTGTAAGGGATTCACATGATATAGTTCAAAGTAAGTACATTGCATATTCCACTCTGCTACGCATTTGTGAATATAGCTTCGGCTGCTGCTTTACTGCCGAGGGGAAATTCGGCATAAAAAGCACGCAGTTTTACCAGTCAAACCGCTGTTTCGAAGCTATTATGACTATGATATGCTCGGATTGCTATTATACCGCAAATTTGGAGGGATGCCAGAATTGCATTTTCTGTTTTAACCTAAAGAGCAAGAACCACTGCATCGGCAATCTGGAACTTCCTAAAGATAAGTACAACGCCATCAAGGCAGGGCTCGTGGAGCAGATCAGAGAACAACTTAGGGCAAAAAAAGATGTTATTGGGATAGTCGAACTTCTTTCCTGGGGCAAAGTCAAGCAGAGCATTCAGGAAAAAAATAGACCACCACACAAGACGTTTTATCCGACCAAGCCACCCCAAAACGAAGTAGAAAGGGCTTTCTCTGAAACCAGCGCCATAATATTTGGCCGCAGGCTATCCGTGCCTGCTGATTACCAGGATTGGCTTTTAGAGGACATACGAAAGCCCCTTACCTACACTTCAGCAAAGAGCGCCAGCCAGCTCCACATAACGCCGCTTAGGGCATATGTCGCCTTTAACAACGCAGCTATTTCAATGGATGAAGCCTGGAACCTTGGAAAACACAGTCTCTCTAAAGAACAGCTGGAGAAGCTTTCGCTCTCAAACGCAAAAGATGTTCTGAAAGAAATCAGCTTCACAACTTCCGAGCTGGTAAGAGGAGTTAATGCCTCTGTTGAAGAAAGCGTAAATTACTTTGATTCTGCCTACTGCTATGGAATTGCTGGCTGTTATATGAGTAAGCGATGCGCATACTCTTTTTACATTCGAGAGTGCGAAAATTCATTCGGATGCGAATTACTTTTGTATTCCAACTTCTGCTTCAAATGCTATCATTCGGTTAAGCTGACGAGATGCTTTGAAGTTTTGGACTCGAAATCCTCCTCCGACTGCTATTTCTGCCACAATATTGAGAATTGCCACGATTCCATGTTCTGCTTCAATATAAAGAATCTGCGGTACGCCGTGGGAAACGTTGAAATTGGGCGCGAGAGGTATTTGCAAGTCAAGAAAAGAGTGCTGGATGAGATTTCTAAAAAGGTGGAGGCAAACAAGAAATTAGACTTGAGCATCTATAACGTTGGCTGCAAGGCCAGAATGTGAATGGAGAATACGTTATGGAGGTAGAAAGGTTTAAAATAAGAAAGTAAGAATATCTTACTTGGTGTTTGATATGGACGTGGATATAGCAAAGATGTCCTCGAAGGGACAGGTAGTGATCCCAATGCACCTGCGAAAGCGCCTTAATGCGGGGGAGGGGACGCTCTTCGCAGTGGTCGGGACTTCGGACAGCCTGATGCTCAAGAAGGTATCGGCTCCCTCAAGGGGCGAGCTTCTTGACAGCATCAAAAGCATGGCAAAGGAGGCAACCTCTATCCTTAGGAGCGGAGGTATGAAGGAAAAGGATGTCATCCAGGCTGCGGTCAGGGCAAGAGGAAGGTAAAATGAAGGTCGTCCTGGACACGAACGTCCTCATCTCCTCAACCTTATGGGCGGGCAGCGCAAACAAGACGCTTCTCTTGCTCATAGGCAAGAATGCCGGACTCTATGCTTCAAGGGCCATCCTTGAGGAGTATGCGGAGATTGTCAGAAGGGAATTTCCGCAAGTGGTCGAGAAACTGCCCCAACTCATGGAAAACATCCTGTCCTTCTCCACAATAGCCGAGACTTCGGTGCGGCTTGACGTGGTGAAAGCCGACCCGGACGACAACAGGATAATTGAGTGCGCAATGGCATCCCAGGCTGAGTTTATCCTGACCTATGATAAACACCTGCTCAAGCTCAAGGAGTATGAGGGCGTGAAGATCCTCACTCCTGAAAGCATGCGCAGTCTGCTCAACGCTGGCAAAGGTTAGGCAAAAGAAGGCTGATAAAACATGGCGCAGCCGTCGTGAGAAAACAATAACCGTAACCTCCTAGAGGCCAACTCCCTCACCTGGCTTCCACGACGTAAGCGGAAATAAACCTAACCCCCTAGGCCGCAACTCCCTCACCTGGCTCTCAGAAGATTACATTAATTACCACAGTATTGTCTGAGCACTAATAGACACGGGCCATTTCCACGGAAACAAAGTTCGTCAATCCTGAATATAAACTCCTTTTTGGCTGATATAGCCGAGCTTCCTTGCAAAGTGCAGCGTTTGTT
>JAHFEN010000016.1 GCA_023248455.1 Microcaldota archaeon
CGATTGGAAGGAAGAGAGCAGCCCAAGCACAGCACCCCTTTTGCCAGTGACTTTTTTTGTTATCATGGAATTCACGGAAGGAAATACCAGCGCGTTCCCTGCCACAAACACGGCAAGCGAAAGAAGGATGGTCAGCCAGTCGTGCGTGAAGATGAGGAGGAAAAAACCCGCCCCAGAAAGGGCAAGCCCTCCGCTGATGAGGGATGTTTCCCCGAACTTGTTCACCAGCTCGCCTGAAACGAACTGCATCACCAATATGAGGATGCCGATGTAGGTGAAAATCAGGCCGATTTGCGGGGAGGAAAATCCGAGCAGGTCCCCGGTATAGATTGCAAGCGTGGCGTCCAGTCCGCCAATCATGAAAGTTGTCATGAACGACCCCAGGAAAAGAAAAATAATGGGGGAGGAAAGGTGCTCAAGCAGGCTAACTTCCTGACCTGCGATGTCCCTGCTTTCCATCTTTTCGCGCGGCTCTTTGACCTGCAGATAAACCGAGAGGAGATTCAACGCGGCAAGACCGGCTGAAAGGAAGAAAACGTCCTTCACTGAAATTGCCGAGGCAATGCCGCCGATTGCCGGTCCTGCGATGAGCCCCAATGAAAAGGCCATGCCAACCAGGCCCATGGCGCGCCCGCGCTGCTTTTCATCTGTGAAGTCAGAAAGGAGCGAGATGCAGCACGGGAATATCGCGGATGCGGCCATGCCCTCAACCGCGCGTGCAATGAAAGCAAGCAGAAGAGAATCGGTGAATGCGAAGAGCAGGTAGGCGATCACAAAGCCGGCAGTCCCTATGAGGAGTATCTTTTTGCGCCCAACACTGTCGCCAAGCTTCCCCATTACCGGGGCAAAAACCAGGCTCATTAGCGCATAGGTGGCTGTGAGCATGCCAAGCTCGAACGGGACTGCCCCGAGTGAAAGCGCATAGAAGGGAAGTATGGGCAGGATGACGCCAAATCCGAAAGCCGTCATGAAAAGAGTGAACAGGACTGGTTTTATTCCTGGCGTTGATAGCAATTCCCTGAAGGACATTTGTACACCCGTTAAATTGATACCACAAAGCCGTCGTAAGCGGCTTGCGAGCTATTGAAAATCTTTTTCGCTGCCTTTTCCGCTGCCAATCTAGCCTGAAGGGTTTTGTACCTCACTGCATCAAAATGAGTAAGCACCAGGCGCTTTGCCGCTGCCTTCTTTGCAGCCATTGCAGCCATTTCAGGTGAGAGATGCGGCCATCCCCTAAGCTCAGGGGCGCCCGGCTGAAGTGCGCACTCTGTAATGAATGCATCGGCTTTGTCAGCGAGCCTGGCAAGGTTTTCGCACGGGCCGGTGTCGGCGCAGTAAGCAATTGTTTTGCCATCAAACTCAAACCTGAAGCCCCATGAGGGGTCTGCATGCCTGAGAGGCAAGACTGTCACCTTGTAAGGCAGGAGATTTGGCCCTTGCTTGAGCGGTACAATATCCAGTTTTGCCCAAAGCTGGCTTGCTGAAGCGGTGTATGGGTGGTTGAGGAGTGTGTGCAGGCTTTTCACATACGATTTGTGCACAAGGAGGCGCACAGTGCATCCTTTCCTGAAGAGCGGGAGCGTGTGAAGGCCGATCGTGTGGTCAAGGTGAAGGTGCGAGATGAATATGTCTGTCTTGCTTATGCCCCCTTCCTTCGCAACCTTTGGAACCTTGTACAGCCCCTCCCCTGCGTCAAGGACAATGAGCCTGTCCGAAAGCACGACTGCGGCGCAAGTGGTGCCTCCGGTTGCAGTGGAAAACCACCCGTTGGTGCCTAGGAATTTAATCTTCATGGGAATACGGACGCATTCCGCTGGGCTTCATCTTAAATATATGCCTCCTTACGGCTGAAAATTCTGCAACACTCATTTTTGCAAACCATACTTTCCCATGATTTGACAAAACCAGAACAGATTTTTTGAGGTAAATGCTGAATGAGCCGTCTTTCTGACAAAGCTGCCGCTGACCATCAGCGGCAAATTATTTGCCTTACTGGCCGCACTCTATCCAGAATGGGACTCCAAGGTGCCTTGCTGTCCTGTCGTAAAGGAGCTGCTTTATGTTGTACGCCAGGACGCGGAGGGCAAGGGCGATGTCCCTTGTCTTTCTTTTGATTGCCCTCACAAAATTCCCATACCTTCTCTTGAGGGCAGAATTCACGCCTTCTATCTGGGAGCGGGCATGGTATATCTTGTCAAACACATCCTTGAACTGCTTTGCAAACTGCACCATCTTCTTCCATGCCCGCGAGCCCTTGCTCTTGCCGGTGGTGTTGCTCTTGAGCTTGAAGAACGGCTTGCCGTTCTTCTTCACAACCAGGTTGCAGTTCTTCCTTGAGATATAACCGCTGTCGCCTATGACCCTGAACAGCTGCTTGATTTCCCTGAGAAGGAATTTCAGCTGCGGTGAGTCATTCCTGTGCGGGCCGGTTATTTTGTATTCAACGATGACGCTCCTATTTGGAAGAATGGCAAGGTGGAGCTTGGCATTGTCCCTCCTCCTGTTCTTTCTTCCTATCCGGATGTCATACCATGAGCTGCTTGTCATCAGCCTTATTCCTGTGGAATCAACTATGACAGTCACGCCCCCTTTCAAAAAGCGTTTCACCAAAAGCCTGTTAAATCTCCGCACGTATTTTTGTGAAAGCTTCTGCATTCCAACGTGCAGAATGCTACGGCTGGGAAGCCTCTTCACCCCGAGGATTTCCTTGAGGTATGGGCTTTCCATCTCTCCTGCCATGGCGTCATAGGTCAAGTTGCAGGCAACCATCATGAGGCACAAGATTGCAACTGTTCTTGCGTCATGAATCGGATGCCTGCCTCTCTTCTTTGGCGTCCATGGCGGGGGAAGCTTTCCAATGTATCTCTTCGCTTCTCTCAACGTCAGCTCCTTCAGTTTTCTGTCCACTTTGCTGGTCACCTTGGGGTTCACCCTCCTTTTGGGTTTGCCCATGGTAGGCACTACGCGGAGGACTGCCAAAAAGTTATCCCCGTAAGAGAAGAAGTTTCATGGCGCTTTTGAATTTCAGGATGAAGCCGAAGGTGGGTAAAACCATTAATAAAGCAGGAAGGATTGAAGACAGACGAGTGGTTTGAATGAAGCTTAGTTCTGCGCATGCGATAATCATTCTCTATTTCCTTTCCACGCTCCTTATTCTATTTGCCGTATCAACAATACTTTACCAATACATCGCCGCGCTCGGCTCGCTTTCAGAGGTAATCAAGGCCATAGGCGAATACAGAATACTGAGCGCACTTTGGTTGAGCATCACCTCTTCCATAGGCGCAACCATAGTTGCATTGCTGCTTGGGATTCCGCTAGCGTATGTCTTTGCCACAAAGGACTTCCTTTGGAAGAGCATGGTGGAAACGCTCGTAATTGATGTGCCGCAGACGTTCCCGCCTGTGGCCGAAGGCATCATACTCCTGCTCATGCTCGGCCCAACCTCGCCAATCGGTTTAAACCTTGCGTTTACGTTTGCCGCCCTTGTGATAGCAAAAGTCTTCATTGCCGGACCGTTCGTGGTGTCGTTTGTTTCAAGGAAATTCAGGGAAATAAGAAAATCAGGCATGAACCTGACCGCCCGTTCGCTTGGCGCCGACCAGTTTCAGGTATTCACCACAATCTTTCTGCCGCTCTCATTCAACGAGATTGCCGCAGGCGCTGCAATGTGCTGGGCAAGAGCAATGGGCGAACTTGGTGGCAGCCTGATTTTTGCAGGCGTCATCATAGGACAGACTGAAACAATACCTACTTTTGTCGCGACAAATTCGCAAACGCTGCTTATCCCATCTTTGGCGGCAAGCATCCTTGTAACCACTGCTTCGGCTTTGGCGCTGTTTTCTTTCAAGCGCCTGATGGCAAAAGGTGAATGACATGGCTCTTCAAATCACCAAACTCAAGGCGGGATATGGAAACAAGGTAATACTGGAAAACTGTTCGCTTTCAGTCAAAGGCAGCGAAACAGTAGTCCTCATGGGACCGTCAGGCTGCGGCAAAAGCACGCTCTTGCTTTCGCTTGTGGGAGTTCTCACGCCTTCCACTGGCAAAATGCTTCTCAATGGAAAGAGCTTGGATGGTATGCCAATTGAGATGCGCAACATAGGCTACCTGCCGCAGGACTACGGGCTATTCCCTCATCTTGATGTTTTGGGAAACGTTGAATACGGCCTAATGGTAAGGGGTGCGCAGAAGACGGAGAGGCAAAAGACTGCACTGGAGATGCTTGAGCTGGTCAATCTGCATGACCTTTCACGCAGGAAGATAAAGGAATTGTCAGGCGGCCAGAGGCAGCGGGTCGGGCTCGCACGAGCACTTGCAATAAAACCAGACCTCATCTTGCTTGACGAGCCGCTTTCAAACGTTGACCAGCTGACAAAAGCAGAGGTTGCAAACAAGCTGCGGGAAGTTTTTGGCAGGATAAAAATACCAAAGATAGTGGTGACGCACACTCCTTATGACGCATTTGTACTGGCGGACAAGATTGCTGTGATGATAGAAGGTAAAATTGTGCAGACAGGCACACCTGCCCAGGTCTTTGCAAAACCAAAAAACGAAATGATAGGGAAACTCGTGCAACAATTAGAAGTGAAAACCATTACGAAGAAATAGCTTTGAGAATCAATCAATACTGTGGTAACTAGTGTATTTATCTGACAGCCAGGTGACCGCATCACACCTTTAGGTTCGGTTATTTTTCTTCTACGGATAGGAAAGCCACTATCAATTTATTTGGCAAGTTCAACTTCGATGATGCTCACCGGTGCAGCAATCCGCACAATCTTGCTGATGCGCAGGCCAGCCCTTTCAAGAAGGTTTCTGAATTCTGCCTCGGTGCGCTCCAGGCCCCCATCGTTCAGCACCGCCATGTTCAAGTCCATCATCTTGCTCGGGTGGGCAACATTGGCATCGGGAACCAGGGATTCGATTATGAGCAGCCTCGACCCTGCGCCCATTGCCTTGATGCAGTTCCCCAGGATGTCTAATGAAAGCTTGTCGCTGAAGTCGTGGAGCACATACTTCAATATGTATAAGCCGCCCCCATCTGGCACCGATTCGAAAAAGTTGCCGCCCACTATGTCGCACCTTTCCGCCACCCCCTCGCTTTGAAGGAAAGCCCGGGCTTTCGTGAGCGCTTCCGGGAGGTCGAATAGAACGCCTCTGGACTTTGGGCTTACCTTGAGTATGGCGCTCAGCAGATGGCCGTTTCCCCCACCCACATCCACGATTTTTCCGCATGCCGAAAAGTCATAGCCTTTGATTATCTCCGGTATTTGCATGCCCGATGCCTGGGTCATCCAGCCGTTGAACAGTTCATAGTCTTCGCTGTGGCCCGAAAGATAATCAAAAAACTTCTTCCCATGGACGAACTCGAACGAGCTTTTGCCAGTTTCCACCGCATGGAGCAGGTTGCCCCATGCGTTCCAGTGGAAACCCGAGCCTACCAGCATCGCGCCGAACCGGATGGAGCGCGGGTGGTCGCTTCTAAGAAGCTCTGACATCGGGCTTTGCTCGAACCTCTTGCCAGGCAGCTCATGGAAAACCCCCAGTCCGGAAAGGGCGCGCAGCAGCCGGTAAAGCGTCTGCTCGTGCGTTTTGCTTTCCCTGGCAAGATCGCCCACCTTCTTCGGGCCGTCCTTCAAGAGGTCAGCTATGCCCAGTTTCGCAGCAACGTGGATTGCCTGTGTGACCATGCTGCCCATTGCAAGCCGCATGATTGTTTCTGAAGGATTTCCTGCCTGCGGTCCAGGGGGACCAGTCTGTACAGTTGGCGTATTCGATTCCATATCATGGCAGATGCATGAATGAATTTTATAAAGCCTGCTTCACAGAAGATTGTGGAACCTGACAGAGACGCTATGTTAAGAAAAGTGGGCTTTTTACGGCTTTTGAGAAGTGAGGGAATCGAACCCCCCCTTTCGAGGTGGGGGGTTCGGTTTATTTCCTCTTACGTCGTGGAAGCCAGGTGAGGGCTTGCACCTCTAGGGGGTTAGGATTATTTTTTCCTTATGACGGCTGCGCCATGTTTGTGAGGGTTGGTAGACTGACCATCTGATGCGTAAAAATAGTTAAATTTATATAGTTTTTTAGCTATATTTTGACTATGTGGTTAAATTTTAGTAAAATTGAAATAATGATTCTCGAATGGTTGTGCGAGGGCAGCGCAAGCCCGGGTGAATTGACCGTATCTCTTGGAAAAAAGAATAGCTTCATTTCGCGCGCACTGGGAAAGCTGATAGAGAAGGGCATGGCGTCCAAAAGCGGGCATGCGGTTTCTCTCTCCGCATCTGCCCATGCGCAGGGCTTCAAGAAACTTTATGACACCCGGCCGAATGCAAAGATTGAGAACTGGCTTTGCGGAAGCTCCATGGACGTATTGATTGCGCTTGCGGATTTTGAAAGCGGAGTTGAGCCTGAAACCTTGGCAAGGGAGATTGACTGCTCCAAGCCCACGATGTTCAAAATCCTCAAATTGCTGTATGGGGTGGGAGTGGCAAGCAAGCTAGGCAGTAGGGTGTTGATTGGCGACGCCTTTGTGAGGGACTTTGCGGAAAGCTACGCAAACAGCCTGCAGCAGCTGCTTGTTTCCAGGGCGCATGGCCACAATGTTTCAATAAGAGTAAGGAAAAACGTTGTGGTAAGGACTGACGCAAAGGAAGTTCCGTCATTTTTCAGCGAAACCGGGATTAACGCGCTTGCCGGACTTGGTCTTGCTGCAACAAAAACTTCTTATAACGACTACACATTTAACCTGGGCATGACCGTGGCGAAAGTTGGCGCGGAGGAGGCATTCGTGCATGCGCTTCTCCTGACGACGATTCAGCAGCATCAGGACAAAACAGTGCTTGCGCTTTTCCTGATGAAAAACCGCGGCAGATTAAGCATTGCACAGCTGCGAAAGCTGGCGAAGGAATATCACGTGGAAGGCGAGCTTGCGACGATGCGCCAGGCACTGGACTACGCAGAGAAGGCTGGTTAACATGGCAAAAATGTTCGGCAGGGACTATTTGGCTGGTGTTTTCGGGAGAATTGGCTCTGGGTTGGAGGCAAAAGTCTCTGCATTCGTGCTCGGTGGCGGAGCCATGTGCTTTCGGAACCAGAAAACCGGCACCAAGGACATCGACTTGGTATTCCGAAACGGCACCGAAGCCCGGCGTTTCGTGAAGTGCGCACTGAAAGAGAGGTTTGCAAAGCCGTCAAGCCTCGGGAATGCATACCGGATGATGAAGGCGTTTGACATACTCGAGGATGCAGACGGGTTCCGGCTGGACATATTCTCCAAGGCAGTTTGCGGCGCGCTTCGGCTGAGCAGGGACATGACTGCAAGGGCGGAGCGTTTTGGCACGTTTGGAAAGCTCGAAATATTCCTTGTTTCAAATGAGGATGTGGTTCTATTCAAGGGCATAACCGAGCGGGAGAGGGACGCGGACGACATAGCCGCGGTTATACGCGCATCCAAGATTGACTGGAGTATCATCCTGCAGGAGTGCATTGCCCAGAGCAAGGCTACGCCATGGTACGGGCTTCTTTACAACAAGCTTGTGGACATTGAAGAAAAGCACGGGATTACCGTCCCGATTGCGAAAGAGGTGCTGAAGCTCGACAGAGCCGCGCTGGTGAAGAATGCCTACGAAACCAGAATAAAGGGCGGGATGCGCCGGGAGGAAGCGATGGCAGACCTGAGGAAAAAAGGCTTCAAGAAAAAGGAGTTGGAGGACCTTTAGATGAAAGAGTTGCGCCTTTCGTTCGCTCCGCCTATGAAGTGGAGGGATGGCCGGCAGAAAAAATGGCTTGAAAGCCCTGCATGGAAACAATTGCGGCAGAAGATTCTCGATAGGGATGGGTTTTCCTGCGCATATTGCGGTTACCGCGCGGAGAAATACCAGATAGTCGACCATATTGACGGAAACCCGCAGAACAATGAGGCGAGCAATCTGCAAGTTGTGTGCCAGATGTGCAATCTGATAAAGCATGCTGGGCAGGGCTGCGTCATAGTCGGAATTGTCGACCTTTATAGGAAATCAAAATTCGCCCAGAACGAAATCATGCGCATAACGCATGAAATGAGGAGTGCTGGCGCAAGCGACGCAAGAACAATACGCTACCTTGGGCTTGAAGAGAAAGTTGGATTTCGGCAGGACCGGGGCTACCTCAAGGAGCTTTATGGCTTTGTGACTTCCAGGCCAAATCGTGATGAAAACGATATGTACAGCAAGTGGCTGGCTTACTGCAAATTGGCACGGAAGGAAACAAAAGACGATAATCAGACAAGACTGACGGTGTAGGGAGATTATGAAGATAAAAAGCCTCGCACAAGTAAGCAGAGAAGATATCCGTTCGCTTGTCGATTCAAAGATATACCAGCGGGGAGTTGAATACTTTGAAGAGGGGCGCGTGCTCGAGCCTGCTGTCTGCGGCAATAAAATCATGGCGGAAATCGAAGGGTCGTCTTATCGAAATTACAGAACTTCCGTGGAGCTTGTCGATGGGCAGCTACAATGCAAGTGCGATTGCCCTTATGATTGG
>JAHFEN010000017.1 GCA_023248455.1 Microcaldota archaeon
ACATAATCTGCTCGGAAATTTCCGCTCGGTCCTCTATGCTCCCAATATCGCAGGCAAGAAGCTGCAGGATGCCATGATGAAGAATTCCTCGCTTTTCGCATCCATGCTTGCAAAGTACGTGCTTTCAGCGGCAAAGCGCGAACAGCTCTGCGAGCTCGTCTTCCTCTCAGGCAGGCTTTACTATGCCCTCAATTGCGGCTTCAAGCGCGAGTTCGGCTTTGCCTTCCCAGTGCTTCATAGGCATACAAAGGCAGCGTGTGGAGGGCAAAGAGGGGCAGTTCCGCGCAGTAGCCGTCTACAGCAACTTCGAGTCCCTCCCTGACAACGCGCACGTGGTCATCCGCGACACAATTGCAACAGGGTCCATCCTCGTCAAGGGAATGCAGCTCCTCCTGGACGAGGCTGAAGACAGGGGCATATCCATCGCCAGCATCACAGTGCTCACGCTTGCAGGCTCCTCGCTCGGGGCGCAGAAGCTTTCGAAACTGGCAACAACGCACATATTCCACCAGCACCCGAACTGCGCGGTTTTCTACTGGGGCACGCGCTGCAAGAACCCCAAGGAGCACTACAGGGAGTTCCTCGAATACGCAAACAAGGAGCTCGAAGGGGTAAAGATAGACGAGAAGGCGCGCAGCGTGCTGCAGAAGATGAAAAAGGAGAGCGAGGCTGCGCTTGCCGAATACCGCGAGAAGCTGGAAGGGAAGGGGTGAAAACGCTCCTAAAAACTAAACGAGAAATCAGACGGACGGCTCGGCTTCCATCTCGATTTTGTAGACTGCATTGCCCTCGTGCACCTTTTCCTTCACCCGAAGGCCAATGACCTGCCCGGGCTGCGCAACGTCAATAGCTGCATGGTCCACCTGCATGGAATCCACTTCCTGCGTGAAGGTTTTTTCGTGCCCGACCACCTTGATCATCTCGCCTATGCGCAGCGGGCTTTTCAGGTTCACCACGGCAACGCCTGACTTGGGAAAGTAGTGCGTGATTGTGCCGACCGGCACAGGCGGGAAGGAGGCTTCGCGCTCCACCTCGAGCCTGAACACCCTGCTCCCCTGGTGCACATCCTCCTTCACCTTGAGGCCTATCGACTGCCCTGGTGCAGCCTCGGCAATCTGCCTGTGCTCGAGTTCCATGGAGCCGACTTCCTGCGTGAAGCTGCCTCTTTCAGTGATTATTTTGATCACGTTGCCAACCCTAAGGGGAGAGGACAACTCCACAACAGCGACGCCAATCTTTGGAAAGTAGTGGGTTATCTTACCGATCTCCTGCAAAGACATAACTCCCACCTCCAGATGAAAAACGAAGGCGCGGGATATAATTGTTTGCACGCTTCAAGGGCTGCTGGGTTGGCTAATAAAAAAGAAAGAAAAAAGACAGAAAAAACCGAGAAAAAATGGAAAGCAATGGAGTGCGAATTGCCAGAAAGGGCAGAGCTTACGGTTCCAGTCTCTTTATGCCCCTGATAGCGTCAAAGTCCTTGTCATAAGAGAGCATCTTTTCAACCGAATTGCTGCGCGCTACAGCTACATGCAGCGCATCGCGGGGCTGCAGTCCCTGCCTAAAAAATTCAAGCGAATCGATGAAGTGCTCCCGCGTGACTTCGCAGACCTTGAGGTTCGGGAGGGTGGCAAATCTTTTAGTTTTTGCAGCCGCCTTTTCCCTGCTGTGTGTGGTTCCTTCAATCACCTTCAGTACCTCATCCAGCACCAGCACGGAAGTTATGGCCCTCTGTTCGCCCTTCTCGACTTTCGCTAAAAATTCCCTGCACCTGTCAGCCTTCGGGCCGGATGAAAGTGCGGCCGCCATGAAAATATTTGCATCCACGAACATCAGTACCTGAACCCCAGCTTGGCGTATTTTTTCCGCCTTGATTCGTCATACACTTCATCAAAATCAACCATACCCTTCAGGTCGACATTGCATTCGCGCGCAAACTCCTCCAGCTCATCCTTTATCGACAACCGTCTCTCCATCACCAGTCTGTTGTCCTGAACGCTGAAGCGCACTGGCGTTTCGCTTTCCCAACCAAGCAATTCCCTAAAGTATTTCGGTATCACGATTTGGCCCCGCTCCGAGATAGTTGTCATACCAAAATCACCATTCTGGTATGAATTTGTATGAAAAATATTAAAAAATAGTATGATTAGTCGGCTATTCCCTTGGGAGTGACCTTGAACACACACTCGCCCTCCGGCATGTTCGGGGAATCGACGAGCCTTGCAATCCTCTTCTCCTCCTTGCCCTTCCTCAGGTAAATCCTGTAGGTCGCGGCGTGTGCAAGCACGTGCCCTCCAATCGGGGTGGTCGGGTCGCCGAACATTATCCCTGGGTTGTCCATCACCTGGTTGGTTATGTAGACCGCAAGATTGAACTTGTCTGCAAGCTTCTGCAGGGTGTGGATGTGCTTGTTGAGCTTCTGCTGCCTGTCGCCAAGCGCGCCCCTTCCTATATAGTCCGCGCGGAAGTGCGAAGTCAGGGAATCCACCACTATCAGCCTGATGTTGTTCTCCCTCACCATATCCTCCGCCTTGTCCACAAGCACCATCTGGTGGTCTGAGTTTATGGCCCTGGCAACCATTATGTTCTTCAGCACAGAATCAGGTTCCAAGCCAGCAGATTCGGCAAGCTGCTTTATTCGCTCTGGTCTGAAAGTTGATTCTGAGTCAATGAAAAGCACTTTTCCCCCCAGGCCGCCCTGCTCCACTGGTTTCTGCACGTTCAGGGAAAGCTGGAAGCCTATCTGGCTGTTGTGCAGCAGCATGGGCTTGAAGCCTCCCACAAAGTTGTGCGTTCCATCCACGGTCATATCATAAACGTAATCGTCGTAGGGCACTTCCATCATGGACTCCACGCGTTCCCAGTCAAAATCCCCGAACGAGAGCATCCTGAGGGTTTTGAGGTCGGCAAGCAACTCCTTGTCTGATGCAAGTGCCACTATTGCCTGCCGAATGGCATTGGCAACCTCTGCCTGCCTCTCTTGTGGCACTCCCCGCACAAAATAGTTCTCAAACGTCGGCTTCTTCATGCCAATCTTCGAATAAACCGCTTCGTTTTGGAAGGGAAGCTCCGCCATCGCTTCAACTATCGCGCTTGATGTCGGCTCTGTAAGCTCCTCATAGCGCCTGCCCATCGCAGAAAGCTTGTCATCATAGAGTTTTACTGCGAGCTTCAGGCTTTCCCTTGGGATGGCTTTGCCAGATGGCCTCTTCCCCAAGTAATTGTTGTAAAGGGAAAGATATCCGTTCCCATGCAGCTCTTTCTTGCCGAACCGGTTGTTTCTCCGGACAGTGCCGGAAAGCTTTGCGTGTATCCTTTTGAGAAGCGCACCGGCTGCTTTAGCCGGGGCGCCATATACCGTTCTTTTCACGGCTGAGCCGGCAGTCACGCTTTGGGGCAGCTTGGTTGCATACGCAAGAGCGCCCTTCAGTTTCTCCTTGCTCTCCTGCTCTGGTACGTACACCCTGTAGAAAACCGAGCCCTTTACGCTCTTGGTCTTTACACTGGAGGCAATCCCAAGGCGGGCCAAAAGGTAGGTCAGCTGCGATGCAAGCAGGGGCGATTTGGTGCAAAGCTCGGGGCAGTTGCTAAGGTAACCGTCACCGTCTATGTAGCCTGACAGGAAGGACTTGACCAGCTCATCAGTTCCGGCCATCACTTCCTGCGGCACGAACTTTGTCGCAGAGTTGCTTGAGGCAAGCTTCCCAAGAAGCCCCACGGAATTCTTGTGCAAAAGGGTCCTTCCCTTGGCAGGGTAGAATTTCGGCTCCTCGTTGAATTTGCCCCTCATGTACGCATGCAGCTTGGCATTTATCTTCCCGTCTAAGTTGGTTATCGACAGGGGATTTGCCGTGCCTTCCGCCACAAACAGCCCCAGGAAATATGCATCGTCAGTGCTGATCGAGTCCTTGCCCTCCACATTCATGGCAGAGGCGGAGGCAATGTAGTCGCCTTCCGCTATCAGCCCGCTTGACTTCCAGGAAAGTGCGCCCTCGGAAAGAGTCAGTAGGGGATGCCTTTTGGTAACCTTCAGAATGGCGCCTCTGTTTGTGACAATTTCAACTATGCTTGACACCCTCTCCCTGAAGAAAGACGACACAGATGCATTGCCGAGATTCCCGTCCTTGCCAAGGCTCACCACGCCAACCTCAGAGGAGGGTGATGAAGCCAGCCCGCCGTCATACTCGGTTTCCGAGCCATGGTATCTGCTCCAAACTTCAGATATGGATGCAAGGCTGGGTCTGCCTTCATCGAAAAACACTATTGGCGTGTCGGCAGCAACGCACTTGCCACTCGAGAACTTTCCGTAGCACTCGGTTATGGACATGGTCTCCACTCCGCCGCCGATAAGCGCGTCCAGCTCCTTTGAGCCTGTGGTTATCCTGCCCACCTGCTTCCTGCGCTCGAGTATCTTGTCAGCCGTTTCATAGCCCATTTCAAGCGAGTCGCGCGCTGCGGCAATAGTCCTCTTCGCGGTTTCCACTCCTATTTCAGCTATTTCATCGAGCTCGTGCGGGGAGCTTGCGGCTATTTTCTGCAGGTCATCATAGCCTGCCTTTCTCAGCTTTTCCGCTGATACCTCGCCAACACCCGGCAGGTCTTCAAGCTCCTTTATTACCAGCTTTTTCTTTTCCGCCGGCTCATCCTCTCCAACTTGTTTTTTTGCCATGAAAATCACCTATTTGTCATTGTGAAAGACAAGCAACCTGAGCTTGCCTATCTTTAGCGTGTAGAATTCGTTTCCCGCCTTGCTGGTGCCCCTCCACATCGCGCCAACGTCCTTGAAAAGGGTCTTGCCGAGCTTGCTGTTGTACTCGGTCTGTACCACCCGGAAGTCGGGCCGAGGCCCCTTCTCCTTCATTCCGCCAGAAGCCGAACTCTCGTCCTGCTCTGGCATTTCACCCTCGCCAGATATTCCCATTCTCTCACTCCACTAAATTTTCGCCCCGCAACATGGCGGGTTTGGTGAAATTTAGCACGGTATAGTATTGTTCGCCCCTTTAAAAAGGCGAGCAGGGGAGGATGCCGGTGCTAAGCGTTTCTTTTGTTCGTCATCCAATCCACCTTTTCAAAAGGAAGGCAGGCTTCAAGTTCTGGGATATCCACGTATTCGGTTTGCGGAACGACAAGTTCTCCTTCCACCTAATCTTGTTTTCCATAACCCAGGCAGCCAGTCTAACTTCTTCTGCAAGGCGTAAGTCGGTTTTCATGCGCTGAATGAGATTTAGATAATCCTTCGGTTCGTGGTTGCGTCTAAGACTGGCAGATATTTCGCTTAGCACCGCTCTCGCTGCAAAATTGGCCGAGAAATTTTCACCTTCGCTTTCTTGGCAAAGCGGTGTTTGCATGGCGTATTCACGGACTTTTTCTGGGTGTTTAAGGTCGTAAGATACCGATATCAAATAGGCATCGACGTTTTGGGGCAGAATTGTGAAAGTGTTCGGCCCATAATATCTATTCTCATCCATTCTCAAGCGGAAAGATTCGATCCCGGCACAGCCAGCCAGTTCCCTGACATCAAAAATGCCCTCCGGGTTTTTGCTCATTTTCATAAGGTTATGGGTGTCCCTCAACAGATAAAGCAGCTTAACAAGCCTGAAGCCAGCCAGTCTTCTGGTTTCAAGCGCCTGGTTCGTGCTAGTGTAAACTGCGTGGAGTTCCTCCAGATTGCCTGTTTGCGTTATGCGCTCATTCTCCTTGCCCATATAAAGCGTCTCGGAATGCGTTGTGGCTATTGTGGTTGAGAGTATTTATAAATGTGTGAGTTAATGGAACAGAGAGTAAAATTGTCTGGCTATTAATGGTAGGAATCAGTCTTTTAAACTTCAATTCCCCTAATTTTCTATGGTTGCATACGACGCGGGCAAGATCGCCTCTTCTTACAAGACACCGTCAATCGCAGTGCTGGGCTCGCACTCCGCCCTGGACATTTCTTCGGGCGCGCGGGCATTCGGCCTGAAATCCATCGTGGTCTGCCAGAAAGGCCGCGAGCACACCTACCAGAAGTACTACCTGAAGCGGAAAACCCCGCTCGGGCAGGTGGGCTGCATTGACGAGATAATGCTTCTCGACAAATTCGCCGACATAGCAAGCGATGCGAACGTGAAGGCGCTCCAGAAGAAGCAGGCAATATTCGTGCCCCACCGCTCGTTTTCTGTATACGTTGGCTATGACCTCATTGAGAACAAGTTCGCAGCCCCCATATTCGGGAACAGGCACTTGCTTCGGGCAGAGGAGAGGAACACCCCGAAAAACCAGCATTACCTTCTCGGGAAGGCAGGCGTGCGCATTCCAAGAACATTCTCCTCCCCTGACAAAATTGACAGGCTGGTCATAGTAAAGGCATCTGAGGCAAAGCGCAAGTACGAGCGCGCATTCTTCATAGTGCACTCTCCTTACGAATACGACAGGAAGGCTAAGGAAATGCTTTCCCGCGGGCTCATCACGCAGGAGGGGCTGAAATCCGCGCTCATCGAGGAATTCATTCTTGGCGCGCAGTTCAACTTCAATTACTTTGCCTCACCTCTCAGCGGCGAGCTTGAGCTCATGGGCACGGATTTCCGCAGGCAGACCAACCTCGACGGGCTGCTCCGGCTCACTGCCCCAGAGCAGATTGACGTGCTGAAACTGGCGAGGATGAAGAACATAGAGGTTGGCCACGTTGCCTGCACCATCAGGGAATCATTGCTCGAGAAAGTATTTGAAATCGGCGAGAAATTCGCGGAAACTTGCAGGAGGGAATATAAGCCCGGGCTTATCGGGCCTTTCGCTCTCCAGGGCGCAATCGTGCCAACGGATTTTGGGGAGGAGCCGGTCATATTCGACGTATCATTCCGCGTTCCGGGCTCGCCGGGAGTGCGCTACACCCCTTACGGCGAATACCTGCGCGGAAGGTCGATGAGCGTGGGCGAGAGGATTGCGCTCGAGGTAAAGCAGGCTGCAAAGGAGAAAAGATTGGACGAAATAGTCACTTGAAGAGGAGCTAAAATGGCGAAGCGAGCTGCGCAGGAAAACAGATCGGACGAAATAGTCCCTTAGGCAAATGGTTTATATTGTGATGCGGCAAAACGCATGAAAAAGGTTTTTAGATGAACATGACGCGCGAGAAAATCCATTCCATCCTTTCGGGCTACGACAAGAAGAAGCTCAAGATAGCTACCATCTGTTCGCACACCGCTCTCCAGATTTTCCACGGGGCAAGGCAGGAGGGCATAAAGACGATCGGCATAACGACCGAGAGCAGGAAAAAAGTGTACGAGGCATTCCCGCTCGGCTGCCCTGACGAGTTTCTGGTGGTGGACGACCTCCGCACCATACCCGACTCCGAGCTTTCTGACGGCAATGCAATACTGGTGCCGCACGGCTCGGTCGTCGAATATTCCGGCGGCAGCCTGATGGGCATGAAAGTGCCCATGCTTGGCAACCGCGAGTCCTTGGCATGGGAAAAGGACCGCGAGAAAATGTTCAAGTGGATGGTGCAGGCCGGCCTACAGGTGCCTGCCACCATCGACCCTGACAAGATAGACCGCCCCTGCGTGGTCAAGCTTCCAGGGGCAAAGGGGGGCAGGGGCTACCGCGTGGTTTCCACCCCAGAAGAGTTCTACGAGCACTTCGAGGGCATGAATGTCACAGTGCAGGAATACCTCATTGGCGTGAGGGTTTACCCGCATTACTTCTACTCCCCCCTTTCGCGCGAGGGTTTCCGCGCATCCGAGGGCAAGCTTGAGCTCATGGGCATAGACAGGCGCTTTGAATCCAACATCGATGAGGCTTACCGGACCGACCAGGCAGGGCTTTCGTTCACGCCGTCATTCACCGTAGTCGGAAACGAGCTTTTGGTGGTGCGCGAGTCGCTCCTCGGGGACATAATGACAATGGGAAAGAGCATGGTGGAAACCGCCGACAGGCTGTTCGGGGGCATTCCGGGGCCGTTCTGCCTGGAGACGGTCTGCGACGAGAACCTGCAGTTTTTCGCATTCGAGGTATCGGCGCGCATAGTGGCAGGCACGAACATCTACCCCCTTGGCTCGCCATACACCGCTTACCTTTACGATGAGCCGATGAGCATGGGGAGGCGGATTGCAAGGGAAATAAAGCTCGCGGCAAAAGCGAACAAATTGCAGAAGATAATCTACTAGTTTTTAAAAAATGGTAAGAAGGGCGGAAAAGAAGGGAAAAACAAAAAAACCACCTTACTTGCTGCGGGCAATCAGCTTGGTCAGGCCAATCACGAACACCAGCATGGACCCAACGAACGGGATGTAGTCTGGGAGGGGATATAGGCTCACGAACTGCTTTAGAAGGCCGATGAAGCCGATTATTATCAAAAGATAAATCTCAAGCATGCCAAATTCCGACAGGTCCTCCCTTTTCATCGGCATGCTTTTCACAGCTTTTTTGCCCGCCATCAGGATCACCGAGGGAAATTCTCGTCGAACCTTATTAAGCTTTTCCCCTTTCACCCCGGTCTCTGCTGTGGTGAATAACTCTTCTCGGAACCCATAGCTATTTTTGCCT
>JAHFEN010000150.1 GCA_023248455.1 Microcaldota archaeon
TGCCCATGCTGACTTCCCGCGCAAGGCGGGCGCTTCGCCGGGCATCGACAAAGGCAGGCCAGCTGCGCAAGCTCATAAAAAAGGCAGCCATGCTCAAGGCAAAAAACCCTGGCAAGGTTATGCGCACCCACATGCGCGAGGCGGTAATAATCCCGGACTGGCTCGGGATGACGTTCGCGGTCCACAACGGAAAGGAGTGGAAAGCCGTCGTGATCACGGTCGACAAGCTGGGCTACAGGCTCGGCGATTTCTCGCACTCCACAGGCAGGGTGCTTCACTCGGGCCCCGGGGTCGGGGCAACCCGCGGGTCAAAGTTCATCCCGCTCAAGTAAGTGAAAAAATGGCATACGAAACGAACGGATCGGCAAACTGCAAGGCGCTCGAGCGCTCGGCGCAGTAGTGATTTTCATGGCATACGCATACCGGGAAAAGAAGGAAATGCGCACTGCGCGCGCAAGGGTCACGGGAATCAATGCCTCGTACAAGGACCTCTGCGAAGTGTGCAGCAACGTGCGCGGCCACGGGACCGAGGACGCCATCGAGTTCCTGGAGCTCGCGGCAAAAAAGAAAAAGGCGATTTTCTTCGCCCGCCACGCCACAGGGAAAGGGCACAGAAGCGAGCTTGGGGGGAAAATCGGCGGCTTTCCCACAAAATCCGTGAAATTCGTGCTTGAAGTGGTGAAAAGCGCCGCAGCAAACGCAATCAGGCTGGGATTGGGCGAGACAAAGATAGTCCACATAATCGCGAACAAGCAGGACACCTACCCGCGCATGTCGCCAAAGGGACGGCGCATTGTCCACAACTACGAGACGGCATTCGTGGAGGTGGTCCTCGGGGAGAAGCAGGAAAAGGCCGGCGTGAAAAAGGAATGGAAAAAGGCCGAAGAGAAGAAAGTCGGCTCTCCAAAAGCAGAAACAACGACGGACGAGCCGAAAAAAGTTGACGCTCCTAAGCAAGTTGAAACGAAAAATGTGGAAACAGCAAAATCGGTTGAGAAAAAGGAAGCTCCCAAAGTTGAAGCAGCTCCAGTCAGATCTTGAAATGGGTTGAAAACATGGGTGACAAAACCAAAGTCGAGGAAAAGTTCATAGAGGACGCAATCACGCGCTACCGGGTTTCCAAATTCCTGGAGCAGGAACTCGACCGCGCAGGCTTCTCGCGGGTCGCCATCCAGCGCACGCCCATGGTGACGCGCATCGCAGTGGAGGTCACCAACCCGGGAAGGGTGATCGGCAAGAGAGGAAAGAGCATACAGGACCTCACGGACGCAATCAAGCGCGAATTCAAGATTGAAAATCCCCAGATTTCAGTGGTGGAATCATCAAACCAGAATCTTGAGCCGCGGCTAGTTGCAAAAAAAATCTGCCGCTACATAGAGATGGGCAAGAAAATCAGGGCAATACTCCACGCTTCGCTCCGCGACACCATACGCGCAGGCGCGCTTGGCGCGGAAATAGTCGCATCAGGGAAGATCGCAGCAAAAGGCGGCCGAAGCAAGCGGTTCCGCGTGATGTCGGGCTACATCCCGAAAGCCGGCGAGCCCGCAAGGCAGGTCGCGGTGGCGCATGTCACGGCATACCCCAAGTCAGGCGCAATCGGCGTGCTGGTGAGGATAGTGCTTCCTGGCACGGTGTTCCCTGACAAGGTGCTGGGTGCGAAGATCGAGATTCCCAAGATAATCGCTGCTGCAGAGGACGTGACTTCCGCAACCCCGATGGAGGTTGCGCCAAAGGTGCAGCCCATGCCCATGAAGAAAAGGCGCCCCATGCAGAGGCGAAGATAAATCAATTTGGTAATTCTTATGGCAATAATGAAGATGGGAAAAATCAGGGAGCTAACTGACGCCGAGCTTAAGGTCAAGCTCTTTGACCACCAAAAGGAGCTGAACTCCGAGCGCGGGCTCCTGGCTGCTGGTGGCAGGACCAGCAATCCTGGCAAGCTGCGCGAGCTTAAGAAAACAATCTCGAGGATAATGACAGTAACGCATGAAAGGAAGCTGGGCATTGCGCGGGGAGCTGCGAAGGCTGCCCACCAGGCAGCGCCCAAAAAGTCATGAAGAAGATCTGCCCCATGTGGGTGGCCGACGCAGCGGCTCGAAGACCTGCGAAAAAGCAATGAAGATGAAGCATGCAGCGACGAATGACGCTGCGGAGGAGAACGCAGTTGGTTGATATCTGTCCGAAATGCGGCCTGATAAAGGAGATTTGCTCCTGCGACATACTCGAGAAGGAGGAGACGCAGAGGATCCGCGTGTACGCGACCAAGAAGAAGTTCAAGAAGCTGGTGACGATCGTCGAGGGGATTGACAAGTCCAAGCTCGAGGAAACCGGCCGTGAACTCAAGCAGAAGCTCGCGTGCGGCGGCACGGCCAAGGACGGCCTCATAGTGCTCCAGGGAGACCAGCGCAGGAACATAAAGAAGTTCCTGGTGCGCTTCGGCTTCCCCGAATCCGCAATCACCGTGCTTGAAGGATTGCAGTAGGCAAATCCGAAAAAGGGAATCAGGATGATCACACCGCAGAACCTTCGCATCCACGAGCTCATCGGCCTTTATGTGCGGGTGGCAAAAAGCCTCTCGCGCCCTTACGAGGGAATAGAGGGCAAGGTCGTGGACGAGACGAAAAACACCCTGGTGCTTTCCTGCAGGGGCGGGGCAGAGAAACGCATCCCGAAAAAGGGGTGCGCATTCGAGTTCCATCTTCCAAGCGGGGAAAAAGCAACCTTGGACGGAGATGCAATCGCGTTCCGGCCCTATGATCGGCCGAAAAAAGTCAGGTGAAAATTATGGAAGCTCCAACAAACAGGAAAGGCGCGATAGTTGCGCGCGGGCACGTGCGCACGGGCGTGGTGGTCAGCGACCG
>JAHFEN010000151.1 GCA_023248455.1 Microcaldota archaeon
TTTTGCAATTGTTTTCTCGAGAGATTTGCTGTCGGAGGCGTCCAGGTTGAAGTCGACTTTCTTCGAGCTATGCGCAGCCGTCTTCACCTCGTGGCTTTTTTCAAGCTCGCGGGCAAGGTGGAAGCCCACCACGCCGCTTGCACCCAGAATCAGGATTCTAATATGGACACCCTACTTTAGGTATTTCTCGTACCACGAGATGGTTTTCTTCAGCCCGGCATCAAAGTTCCACTTGGCTTTCCAGTTAAGGCGAGTTTTCGCCTTCTCGTTTGAAAGATACTGCTTCGGTATTTCGTTTTGCACCTGGTTAAGTATGCGCGGTTCGAGCTTGGAGTCCATTGCCTTGGATACCTTCCCCACAACCTCAAGGACACTTTGCGGCTCGCCGTAGCTGAAATTGAATGCTTCCCCCTTTTCCTTTCCGGAAAGCAGTTTTTCGGCAAGCAGGATGTTTGCATCCACGATGTCTTCAACATAGACATAGTCGCGGACCATCTTGCCGTCGCTCCTGATTTCAGGGCGCTCTTTTTTGAGAAGCGAGCGGATGGTGCCTGGGATTATTCTGTTGAAGTTGAGGTCTCCTGAGCCGAAAATGTTGCCACAGCGGGTGACCCCGACCGGGAGCCCGTATGTCTTGAAATATGACGAGCAGAGCATGTCAGCGCAGGCTTTTGAAACATCGTATGGATGGTTGGCTGACAGCGGGTCGACCTCAGTATAAGGGAGCTTGGTACTCTCCCCATAGACCTTGTCTGTTGATGCCGCCACCACGGCTTTGATAAATTTGCTTGAACGCGCTGCCTCAAGCACGTTCCAGGTGCCCTTTATGTTAGCCTCGAATGTAGAGAGCGGGGAGCGGTTTGCAGTCCCAACTATGGTCTGCGCCCCGAGGTGGAAGACTGCCTCTATTTCATACTCGTTCATTGTCCGCTCAACGAGAAAATAGTCTTCCAAGCTACCGCGCACAACTGAAACCTGTTTATCTATGTCTTCCAGGTAAAAAAAGCATTTCGGGACGTCGTCGCGCACTATTGCGACAGCATTGGCTCCCTCGCTTGCCAGTTTCGCAGCAAGGTGCCCGCCAAGGAGCCCTGTGGCGCCGGTAATTAGGACGTTTTTCGAATCCCATGCTGCCAAAAAAATCACCATTTCTTCCAGGGCCTAATCCCCTGATCCCACATGCTGTTCAGCTCCAAGAAGTCCTTGTAAGTGTCCATCGAGTGCCAGAAGCCGTCGTGCTTGTACATGCTCATCTTCTTTTTGGAGACCAGCTGGGAAAATGGCTTGGTCTCCAGGACGCACGACTCGGCTGTTTCAAGATAGTCGAATATTTCCTTCTGGAAAACGTAGAAGCCACCGTTCACGTAGTCTAGGAGAACTGGCTTTTCATCAAACTTGGAAATCAGCCCGTCCGCGCCAGCTTTTACTAGCCCGAACTTGGAATGCGGATGCACGCCTGCCAGCGTACATGCCTGGCCGTGTTTCTTGTGGAACGCAATCTCGTCGTTGATATTTATGTCTGAAACCGCATCGCCGTAGGTGGTAAGGAAGGTGTCTGAGCCTATGTACCTCTCTATCTGCTTGATGCGCGAGCCGGTGTTGGCTTTCAGGCCCGTGTCTGCAAAGGTTATTGACCAGTCTTCCGCGCCCTTGGCCCTGTGCACAAGGTCGCGCGAGCGGTCGTCCAGCTTTATAGTCACGTCATTGTTCATGAGCTCGTGGGAGAGGAAAAACTGCTTTATCATTTCCCCTTTGTAGCCAAGGCACAGGACAAAATCATTGTAGCTGAAGTGCGAGTAGATTTTCATGATGTGCCAGAGCATGGGCATACCGCCCACTGTCACCATGGGTTTGGGCTTGTATTCGGTTTCCTCGCGCAGCCGGGTCCCCTCGCCTCCGCAGAGTATCACCACTTTCGGCTTTTCCATACTAACACGGGAAGATTATGGTATTCGTGTTTTTATTGTTTTAGGGCTGGACGAGGCGGCCGGTCAATCAAGCACGCTGCCGGCCTTTGAAAGCGACTCGAACGTGCCGATGTCCAAGAACCTTCCCCTGCCCCTCAAGGCAAAAAGCTTGCCTTTGGACACGAGAAGAGGGAACCCCTGCTCTTCAAGCGAAAACTTCCGCTTCCCTTTTTTCCATAATTTATTTTGCAGAAAGTTGATTGCTTCTGGCTCAACCAAATAGGCGCCAGCGTTGTAATTGCCTGTGCCAGCCGCCTTTTTCTCAAGGAAGCGCGCCACCCTGCCTGAGCTTGCTATTTTCACCTCGCCCCTGCCCTTGAGGCTCCCTTTCATGGAGAATATTGTGGCAAGCGCATTGTGCTTCCGGTGGAAAGCAAGGAATTTTCCGATGTCCAAGTCAGAGTAAGTGTCACCGTTCAACACTAGGGCGGTTGAGTCAATTTTTTTTCCTGCATTCAGCAATGCGCCTCCTGTGCCAAGCGGCTTCTTTTCGCGCGAGTAGCTTATTTTCAGCCCCCACTTTTTGCCGCTGCCGCAGTATTCCCTTATCGCGCCGTGCTTGTAGCCTGTGAGAAGCACGCATTTCCTTATTCCCATTGACGCAACCTTGTACAGGAGGTAGTGAAGGAATGGCTTGCCCCTTATTTTGACCAGGGGTTTGGGAACAGTGTAGGTTATGGGCCGAAGCCTCTTGCCAATGCCCCCTGCCAGTATTACTGCAGTCAAGCCAGCAATGCCTGTTCTTTGCAGTTTGCCCATAGGATTACCGGTGGATGAAGCAGCGATTATTAGGATTATTAAGCTTGGCGCCAAATCTGGAGACAATGGAGGACGAAGAGATGCTGGTGCATTCCAATGAGGTTGCCAAGGGCACATTCTGGAGCCTGGC
>JAHFEN010000018.1 GCA_023248455.1 Microcaldota archaeon
CCTGAAGCAAAAGGCCCCCTTTTGGTCGTACTTCTGCCAGATATCGGATTCCACCACAAGCTATGGCTCGTATTCCGGGGCAGTGCCCAATGAGAAAATCACGTGGGGCAAGCTTGACGGGGAAACCCCGCGTTTCGTGATAGAGTCAGACGCAACCATAGTCGCCCCTCTCATGTTCGCGTACGTGCTTGACTGGTAGAATTCCAATGAATGGGCGGTGTTTCCACCCGTCCGTTCCCCTGGCTGGAGGCTCATTATGCAGGCAAAATTTGTCTCCCCTTTCCTGATGTGGCTAATAGCTGGAGGCGGAGCCATATTCTCCTTGCTCCTTCTGCCAGCCACAGCCATTGTTGCAAGAAACGCAGCTTTCGAATTCATTTTCGCATTGATCTTCCAGCTCTGGCTCGGCTTTTTCGCCATGGCGCTCTGGAAAAACAGGCAGGCAGCGGCTAGCGCCGCAGGGGTAAATAGGCTCGTGACCGCCGGCGTTTACTCAATTGTCCGCCACCCGATATATTTCGCCGACATTCTCATGGCGTGGGGCATCTTCCTTTTTTTCCCCAACCTGAATGTGCTTCTGGCAGCATTCTGGATAACGCTTGTGTTTCATGGCTGGATGGGTCTGGAGGAAGAAGCCCTCAGTAAAAAATTCGGGAAAAAATTCTCAGACTACTCAAGGAAAGTGCCGAAATTGGTGCCAAGACTCTAACTCCCAGCTTATCCCTGCCGAAAATCAACGTCGAATTTTTAAACTCCTTCATTCTTATTTTGCGCACTGCAGGCCCGATTGCTCGGTGCGCCGAGCACTGGGCCGCAATTTGCAGGGGTACCAAAGCCTGGTCTAATGGGCAGGCCTCAGATGGCCCTTTTACTCACTCCAGATGGATACGCCCGAAACGGAGTTTCTCGGGACGAGAAACGCGCCCATTTTTGCCTTCGGGCGAAAATCGGGAAGCGTTCATAAAAAAGTGGGAAAGGGCTGCGAGAGAGCCTGTGGCCTAGCGCCTTCGCGGGTTCAAATCCCTCCCCCTGCACTTTCCTTTTGCCTGAGTGCAGTCCGACACGATTTTACACTGTTGTCCTTTGCCCGAATGGACCAAGCTCTAGAGGTTTAAAAGGACTGCGCCGGTCTGACTTACTTAATTAGACTTTAATAAAAATCAGATTTTTTGCCCGCATTTTTCACAGAACTTGCCACTTACTTCTGAACCACAATTCTCGCAGAATTTTTTGGCGCTATGCGTCTGAGGTCAATTCAATGCTCAGATTAACTTAATCTTAGTTAAGCAAACTGACATTATGCTTAACTTTATAAACATCATTGCCGGTATGCTTCCATGTATTTCGAAATCGAGCCGAAAGGCAGGAAGAAGGACTTCTTCAACTACGATTACGAGTACGGCCAGGTCAAAAAGGCCCTCCAGCGGAAGGAGAAGATAATTGCGGTTGTCGGGGTGAGGCGCGTCGGGAAAACCAGCCTCCTGAACCTGGTTTACAACGAAACGGCCAGCCTGAAGCTCTGGCTTGACGGGAGGATAGTTACCGATCCGAAAAAGGAAATTTTTGCGGCCATTTACGAGACGGCAAAGGCCGGGAAGCCGAAGATATTCGGAAAGATAGAAAGCCTGAACCTGTCCGCCTTCGGGGTAGGACTGGACATAAAGCTGGGTTCGGAAAGCCAGCTTGAGATTGAGAAGAAAATAAGGGGCAGCGGGCACATTTGCGTGTTCATTGACGAGGCGCAGCGCATGGGAACCAGCGACCTGGCCGACGTCTTGTCCTACATCTATGACCGTTTCCCGCAAGTCTCGTTCATAATATCGGGCAGCGAAATCGGACTGGTTGAGGAGATTCTTGGGGAGGGTGACGGCGAGCATCCACTTTTCGGCAGGGAGATAGTCAAAGTGGCAATTCCAAGGCTTGACAGGAACCGAGCCATGGATTACCTGAAAAAAGGCTTTACACAGCTCAAGTTCGATGTTGGGGAAAAGGAACTGAATGAGGCAATAGACGAGCTTGATGGCCTTATGGGTTGGCTGACCCTTTACGGATATGAGAAGGGAGTGAAAAAAAGCAAGGACGCGCTGGGAAAAACAAGCCAAGGTGCAGCCCAGATTGCCGCTTCCGAGTTGGTGCATTTTTTCAGGAAAACAAAAAACAGGAAGCTTTACCTTAGCATCCTCCGCAATGTGAACGGGACAGGATGGGAAGAGCTGCGCTCACATGCAGGAAAAGATTTTGGGAAAAGACTCAATCCCAACCTCTTCACATTCGCCTTGGGCAGGCTTGCCAGCCACTCGTTCGTTGAAAAGAGGGATGAGAAATACTATTTGTCGGATCCCTTATTGGCAAAGGCAGTTTTCCTCGTATGAGTAGGTCATACTCAAGCATCATCCTTGGGCTGCTCCCCTTTTGGCAGATTCGGCATATTCCTCGCCAAGCTTCTGCACGAACCAGTCCACGAGCTTTTTGAATTCCTGGGTGTTTTGCGCGTACTGGAGCCCTTTCACGTAAGGGATGGTGTCCCTGACCTTTATGTTGATCGGGGGATAGCCGTTCCGCATCAGTACGAGGTTGGTCATTAGCCTGGCCACCCTCCCATTGCCATCCCCGAACGGGTGCACCTCGATGAATTTCAGGTGCGCTATTGCTGCAAGCTCAATAGGGTGGAGTTTTCTCTTGCTTTTTGAATACCATGCCAAGAACTCGTCGAATTTTCCTTCCACTTCCTTTTCAGAAGGGGGCATCCAGTTGGCGCCTTCAATTGCCACCGGATAGTTCCGTATTCTGCCGCCTTCTGCATCATCTATATTCGCCATCATCATTTTGTGGATCCGAAGTATGAGGCGTTTGGAGATGCCCGCCTTGCACGTCCTTATGAAATTCAGCGCCAGCTCGGTGTTGAATATCTCGTGTATTTCCCTGAGGCTCCTGCCCGCTGGCATCACCTTCTTCTCAAGCATAGCAGCGGTTTCAATGAGGGAGACAGTATTGCCTTCTATGGCGTTTGTGTTGTATGTGAAGCGTATGGTGAAGTCTCGTTCCCGCTTTTCAATTACAATCCTAGGGTAGCCTTTCACTTTCTTCTGGAACTCCCCTATTACAAAATCGAGCTTTGAGAGCCTTTCAGGGTCGATGTAGGCGTATTTTTTCTTAATCTGGATGCAGTGTTTTTGGATGAAGCTTTCCGTGAGTTTTTGGAGTTTTGCCTTGCCGGGCATTTTCTTCCCAACGTATTCCCGGAGCGATTTCCACTTTCCCCTCTCGCTTCTGAGGTTGTGGGCAAGGTAATAATACGTCTCTTTTCCTGCCTTCTTCCTTGCGATGAACACCATTGTTACCACAGTTGTATTAAACTCAGAAAATCTTTATAAATGTGGTAGTAAAATCCGCCCAAAGAACCCGCCAGACAGATTCGGAGTCTTTGCAGCGGTCAGACTCTAGTTTGATTCTTGAGTTGCTCCCCCTGCATCTAACTCCGTTCGGTGCAGAGGCAGGTTTGGAGCTGCGGCTCCAAATCCCGCAAACTGCCTCGCAGTTATGCGGACCTTCCCCCAACATCTCACATCAGCGGAATGAATGAGCATTGGCAGCGAGGCAGATTGCGCATGCAAAAAACTACTTTCTTGCTTTGGAGAATTAGCAATTACTTCTTCCCGCCGTAGCGCTCGTAATGCAGCAGGCTTTCCAGGCTCTTCCTCGGCTTCATGGCTGCCTTTTTTCCTGGTCTTGCATAACCCAAGCAGACGATGAGCGGGATGATATCGCCTCCGGAAAGCCCAAGCAGCTTGCCTGTCTCAGGCACATTCACATTCAGAATGCAGGTGGCAAGCCCGCGCTCCTCTGCAGCAAGAATCATGTTCATGGCGGGCATGGAGATGGAAAGGTGCGCCTCAAAAATGCCAGGCTTGTCGCGGCGAGGGTAGCCATACTGCCCATCATAGTATTTCTTTTTCAGCACAATTGCGATTATGGCTGGCGGCCTGCACTCATAATCGTTGCAATGGTAAACCCCATAATAGGCCTGTTCCAGCAGTTTTTTGATCATCCCATTGTTCTTGATTAATATGAATTCCCATGGCTGCAGGTTCAGGAAGGAAGGAGACAGGCGGGCGGCTTCAAGCACAGCCATCATGTCCGAATCGCCAACCAGCCTTTCTGCATACTCATAAGTAGAGCTTCTCGATGTTAATAGGGGCAGAATGCCTGTGGTCATTGCTTTTTCTCTTCAGACTGTTAATAAATAGAATGCTACCCATTGTTGGAACAGGTCAACCCATGGCATTATGGGATGTTTCATCGCGCTGCTTTACTCTTGCCCCACAAAATCAACCTCCCGGGCACCAGGCAAAAGATAGCACCCTGACGCTTCACCCCCTACTCGTACCTGAGTGCATCAACAGGCGAGAGATTGGCAGCCATCCTGGCAGGCACGTACCCAGACGCCAATCCTATGGCGAATGCAAACAGCACTCCGAACGCGCCTATCCAGGGGTTTATGCCAGTTGGGAGCCCGAACAGGTTTGCCGCAAGCGCAATCGCATAGCCAAGAAACACGCCAGCTGCTCCCCCCGCAGCGCCAACAGCGCCTGCCTCAAAAACAAATATCCTGAGTATGTCCCCGCTCGTTCCCCCGACCGCTTTCAGCACGCCAATCTCATGCGTGCGCTCAAAAACGCTGGTGAACATGTTGTTGGATATGGAAAGCGCCCCCACTAGTAGCGATATGCCGGCAATCGCGCCCAGGAACAGCGTGATCAGCGAGAGGATGCTGTCCACCGCTGCCTGTATTGACTTGGGGTCCACGACCGAGAAGTCCTTGTCCTCCACCCGCAATTTGTGCGCAGCCGCAAGCTCGAGGGTGATTTTTTCCACCACATCATCCATATTGGCTCCCTCGCGCACATTCACATCTATCTCGTTGACTTCCTTGTCTGCCAGGCTGTCCTTGAAAAGCTCCTTGCCGTCATTGTAAGTGATGAACACGCCGTTATCCAGGAAGGCGTTTGGCCCAAAGCCGCCCCCGGATTTCTTGAGAACGGCTATTATGGGGTATTTCTCGCTGTTGATTAGGAGGTAGGAGCCGACATTGAGCTTGTTCTTCGCCCCGAAAGCATCCTCTGCAAACTTGCCTCCCACTGCAACCACTTTCCTGTCATTGCTCTGCAGGAACCTCCCGTTTTCAACCTCTATCGCCGACATTTTCTTGAATACGTCTGGGTCAAGGCCCATGACAAGTGCGGTGATTTTCTTGTCCTTGTAGCCCACCGTCGCCCTGCCATAGACTAGGCGCGAAATATCAGTGACGTCCGGAATCCTCTTAAGCCGCTCGGCGTCGCTTTCGAACAGCTTGCCTGATGAGGGGGACATGAAGGGGTTTGCAAACGGGTCGGTGGATGGGGATATTGATATCGTATTGCTGCCTAGTGCGGAAAGCTGCCGGTTAACCTCCCTGTTTAGTCCCTCGCCAATGGATAGGAGCGCCACCACCGATGCTATGCCTATCACAACGCCAAGTATGGTGAGCCATGAGCGCATCTGGCGGTGCTTGAGGCTCCCAAGCGAATATTTGAATATGTCAAAGAGCCTCATGTCAATCGTACCTCAATGCCTCAACAGGCGTCAGGTCAGCAGCGTTCTTCGCAGGCACGTAGCCCGATGCCAGCCCTATCAAGAATGCGAAGAAGATCCCGAACAGAATCAGGGCCGGGCTCACTGCTGCCGAAAGCCCGAATGCGCCTGCAGAGAAGGCCACAACCATCCCTATTGCCACTCCAATCGCGCCGCCAATCGCCCCAACCGCTCCAGCTTCAATTATGAATATCCTCAATATGTCGCTTTTGGTGGCGCCGACCGCCTTGAGCACGCCAATCTCGTGCGTGCGCTCGATAACGCTTGTGAACATGCTGGACGCAATTGCGAGCCCCCCCACCAATAGCGATATGCCGGCTATCGCCCCCAGGAAGGCGGTAATCATTGAAAGGACGCTGCCCACCGCAGCCTGGATTGACGCAGGGTCGACGACGGAATAGTCCCGGCTTCCAGGCTTTACCTTGTGGCTGGCGTCAAGCTCGCTTTTTATCTTGTCAACTACATCAGCCATATCCGAGCCTTCATAAATGGACAGCACGATTGCCTGCACCTCGTTTGGGGCCAGGGTGCTTCGGAACATTTCCCGCGCCTCGGTGAACGGTATGATTATGCTGCCGTCGCTGTTGCTGTAGCCGAAGCCGCCGCCAGACTTTTCGAGTATCCCGATCACGCGGTACTTGATTCCTTTTATGTGTATGACGCTGTTCACTCCAATGATGTTCCTGCTTCCGAATGTGCCATATGCGATCTTGTCCCCGATCACAACCACGCGCCGGTCATTCTCCTGCAGGAAGCGGCCTGCAGCAATCTTCAAGGCAGTAGTTTTCTCGAACACGCCAGGCTCTATGCCGCTTATGCTTGCCGTGATGTTCTTTTCCTTGTAGCCTATTGTCGTTCTTATGGAAAGCAGCCTTGCCGTCACAGAAACTTCCGGCACGCGCTTGATCCGCTCGGCGTCATGGTCGTAGAGCTTGCCCGCGCTTGGCGACAAGCCGCCGCCCCCGAACCCGCCGCCCGAAGACTCTGCCGAAGGGGTTATGAAAATCGTTTCAGCGCCAAGTGCGCCCAGCTGCTTGTTCACCGCTTCGCTGAAACCCTGCCCTATGGTGAGGAGCGAAATGACTGCGGTTATACCTATCACTATTCCAAGTATGGTCAGCCAGGAGCGCATCTGGCGGTGGCGAAGGCTCTTGAGCGAATACATCACTATGTCGATGGATTTCACTCAAGTTCACCCCGAAAAATCCCGGTCTGCCCCAGAAAAAATCTATCCGATAAAGCCCTGTTTGGCTTTCGGCTTCCTCATCCGGAAATACCAGTAACCTGCCCCTGCAAGCACCACAATTCCAACGAGTACCAGAGTCCCGCTGCCATTGTCCTTCTGCACCCCCTCGCTTGCAGGCCTGATGGTCACAGTGGTCTTCACAACCTTCTCAATCCACAGGCCTGACTGGTCCTTGTAACGTATCTTGAAGGCAAGCGGGTAATCTCCCGCGGGGATATTTGCCCCCACTCGTATCTTGTACTGCACGGTCGAGAACGCGTCGTTGTCCAGGTTGCCGATGTACTGCTCCTTCTGTATGTTCTGGATGTCAAACGCATCGCTGTCCTCAATTGCGACCACCACGTTCGCTATCTTGTAAGAGCCAAGGTTGGAGGCTGTCACTGAAAGCGTGTAGTCCCCCCCAACCGCAAGCGGTGTGGGCTTTGCCTCGAGATATATCCCGACCTCGGCATCCGAGCTCACTGCAAGCGGCACGCTCATGCTCTCCTCCTTTTCTACGTCATCCTCCACCCACTTGACGCTGAATGTGGTGGTCATCACCCCTGGCTGCACGCCTGCAAATACCGGCACCTGGAATTCCTTTTCCTGGCCAGTCGCAAGGTTGCCAAGCCTTATCTGGCTGGAGTCCCTTGCCTTTACGTTATTGTCTGTAAGCAGCACTCGGAAGTCTTCAAGGGCCCTGCCGGTGTTCTTTACCTTCATTCTAAGAATGTTGTCCTTGTTCGTCACAATGGGCTCGACCTGTGTGAATGCCACGTCCGCCTTTTCCTTTTTCACCGCCACTGTGAGGTACTTTGTTTCGTTTGCAGTATCGCCGCCCTCCTGCTGGTAGGAGATGACGAACGGCAGCGTGTTCAGCCCCTCGTTGACCTTCCTTGAGTCAATGGGCACCTGCACCACAACCGACTTTGCCAAGTCACCCACGTAAACCTGCGTAATGCCTATGAACGAGAAATTGCTGCTGTCAGCAAGCTTGATGGCGAATTTGCTTGCCGCCCCACCGTTGTTTGTTATCGTGAGGTTTATCACGTCCGTGGTCAGTATTGTCTGGTGGTCGGACGAGAGCGTGATTATCGGCGGGTTGACCACCCGAATTATGGCATTCACTGTTTTCAGGTCTGTCTTGTCTTTCTGCGAAATGAAGAATGATGCGGTGATTACCCCGCTTTTTGCAGTGGGGAGCACATGGAACGGTATTGAGACCAAAGCCGAGCCGCCGCTGTCGATCGTGCCTATCACAAACGGGCTCTGCGCCTTGTACTCTATCCCGGTCACAGCCGTGAAGAACACAGACACATCCTCAAGGGGGGTTATGGTGGTGGTAGCGGTTGAAGGCAGCACATTCCCAACCGAGAATGTTACGGCACCCTCCTCTCCTGGCTTGACGGTGGACGGAGTCACAGTATAGGTTTCCACTGACATAGCCGCTGAAAACACGCCAGCCATCAAGAGGAGCGTTACTCCCAAGAATATCCAATTTCTCATATCCTTCACCTCGCGCTTTTTCATTTTCCATTCATTTCACAATTTTTCCATCGACTATCTTTATCGTCCTGTGCGTCATCTTGGTTATTCCCAGGTCATGCGT
>JAHFEN010000019.1:0-685 GCA_023248455.1 Microcaldota archaeon
ACGTCTGCTGAAGCAAGCGAGGGGTGCAGGCCTCCGGCAACTCCGCTGAATATGATATGCGAAACTCTGAACTTTTCTATGAGCAGCTGGGTGCACAGGCTGGCATTCACCTTTCCCACGCCTGACTTGACAACCGCGACTTTCCTGCCGGAAAGCTTTCCCAAATAGAACAGGAAGCCGGCAGCTTTTTTCTTGTGCAGCCCCTCCATTTTCTCTGAGAAGAGTTCTATTTCCTCGTCCATTGCGCCGATAATGCCTATCCTGCCCATAAGCGATTTTTTGTCAGGGAGCAATTAAAAGATAACGCAAAGAACCAGGCGCAGTTCCGGTTTACGCCAGCATCCGTCTCCCCCTAGATATTGCAAATGAGAGATTCTTTCTCTGCTGCTCCAGGATGTTGCCGTTGTTCCTTATTCTCAGCCCAAGGAGGCGGCTGGCAAGTAGGAAGCAAGCTATAAGTGCATAGCGAACCAGAAAGAATCTGCGCACATAGCCGAATGCGCGCAGCACTGAAGCTTTTGCCGAGTGTCCCTCCAGATCCAAAAGCTTCAGGTAGCAGTCTTTGCTCACAGAGTAAGCTTCTTCAAGGTCTGGCCTGTGGGCAGCCATTGCAGCCCCAACAATAAACGACTTCAGATTGTAGTTTCTGGCGCCGTCGTTGAACCAGGGGTACGCCTTCTTCATC
>JAHFEN010000019.1:695-8448 GCA_023248455.1 Microcaldota archaeon
TATCAGGTCCAGGTAGAATTTCCTCTCGTAGGAAACCGTGCTGCCGTCCGCGATTATCTCTATGCCGCACCTGGGCTCTATCCCGAAAAAGCCACTCTCCCTGACGCACTCCAGGAACAGGTAGGCAGGCGAAAAATAGTCCATTACGTGGTGGTCGCCCTGTTTTTTGACCACCTTGCGATTTTCGAATCTTATTTTTCTTTTCACTACGGCTCCAGCAACTTTCCGGTTTAGGCACAACGAGCCTGCGAAGCTGATGTTCAGGGGGGGATATCTCCGATTGTCTTTTTGGAATGCACGGAATTCTTCGAAATCAAAATCCGCCATCGGGCCCAGTTTGGACATGGAGTTTATGTACACTGCCCCGCATTTTCCCGCCTCGGGCTTTTTTATGTCCTCGACCAGCCTGGCAATTGCACCTTCCAGAAATACGTCGTCGTCTCCAGAATACCAGACGAACTCCCCCCTGGCAATCTCAAGAATCTTCACAAAATTGATGTCCAGTCCTAGGTTGGCGGTATTCCTTCGGCTCACCATCGGCAGTGTCCTCTTCCACTTTCCAATCACCTGGGGCGTGCCATCAGTGGAGCAGTTGTCAGATACGCAGACTTCCACCCCGTGCAGGCCTGCAAGCTTGACTGAGAGGTTGGCAAGCAACCTGTCCAGCACAGGCGCGCGGTTGAACGTCGGAATGCATATAGAGAGGAGGATTCTGCCTAAAGGTTTTGCCATGATTCCCTTCCTACGCTTCATTTTTAAATCGTTGCCGGTTTGCCCATGCAGAAGCCTTTTAATTAGTCCATATGATTATTTCCAACTTCAACCAAGGTGTTCCATTGGAAAATCCCGTTCAGTCAGCAGGTTCAAACGCGCTTTCCTTCCTGCAATCGGTTCCAAAGTCAGCAGTGGCGCCGCTACTTAAGAAGCTGCCGCTTTACCGCTTCATATACTGGGACGTGCTTCTCGCCGCGGCAAGCCACTTTCCGATGAAGAATGCTGCGCGGAAAATAAAGGCGCGCGGCAAGATTGAAAACGAAGCGGAACTCGTGGACTTCTGTTTCTCCTGCCAAAACGGTCTGTTTAAGCCCCTTCAGGTAAAGGAAGAGATCGTACAGCTGCTTTCCGTTCTGAAGAAACAGGAGATCCGAAGATTTATGGAAATAGGCACTGCTTCAGGGGGCACTCTTTTCCTCTTCTGCAACGTAGTGAAAGACGACGCTCTTGGCATAAGCATGGACCTTCCTCCTGGAAAGCTCGGAGGGGGGTATCCCATGCACAGGATAAGCCTTTACCGGGAGTTTGCAAGGGGGAGCCAAAAGCTGCATTTCTTGAAGGAGGACTCACACGACTCTGCAGCGGTGGGAAAGGTAAACATCATATTGGGCAACGAGAAGCTAGACTACCTGTTCATAGACGGTGACCATTCCTACGAAGGCGTGAGAAAGGACTTTGAGATGTACTCGTCGTTTGTCAGAAAGGGGGGGGTAATCGCCTTCCATGACATTGCAGTGCATCCTGCGGAAACCGGGTGCGAAGTCAACCGCTTCTGGGGTGAAATGAAGAAGAGTTATAAGTATCAGGAGATAATCAATGACCGGAACCAGGGCGGGTATGGCATAGGGGTTTTGTTTGTCTAACCGGCGGTAACATGGATGAAATCACTTTGGTTGCGGTCTTCTACAACGAGGCTGAAAGGCTTCAGGGCTACTTCAAGAATGTCAAGAGCGTGGCAGACAAGATAGTCGTAGTGGACTGCGGAAGCACTGACCGGACCGCGGAAATCTGCAAAAAGAACGGCGCCACTGTGATAATGAGCCCCTACCGCTACTTTGAGCAGAACGTCAACAGGGCGATGGGCAGGGTGGAAACTGAATGGGCCCTCATCCTCGATGCGGATGAGCGTCTGTCTCCGGGCCTCAAAAAGGAGATGCGCGCCGCAGCCGCCAAGGGCGATGCGGATGTTTACTATGTGCGCAGGATAAACTACCTGTTCGACGGATTTTCAACAAGGTCGACCATAAACAACTTTCTTCCCAGGCTTTTCCGGAAAGGGGCGGTGCGCTACGAGCAGGAAATTCCGCACGAAATCCCGGTCATTTCCGGGAAGCGCGCGAAGCTTTCTGGTCTGATGTACCACTACGCCTATCCGAGCCTTTTGCATTTCCTCCGGAAAACACAGGAGTATATTTTTGTGATGCCTGCGGAATTTGCCAAGAAAGGGCAGGCGCGGGTTTCGGCAGGCGAGCGAAACAGCAGGGTGAAACTGCTGTTCGGAACGCACGGCTGGCGGATGCTCCTGCTGTTCCCGCTATTCCGCTTTGTAGATTTCCTTGTTTTCAGGAGGCTTGCACTTGACGGCATGCGGGGCGTTGTCTTCTCCTTCTGTGCAGCAATAAACGTGGTCCTGGACGAAATCGCCTACTGGGAATCCAAATCAAAGAAAAAGTCAGGCACTGTTTTTGACTGGGGCAGGGAATATCCGGAAAAATGAGCCATTCCCTAAACGATGCTTTCGAACCGCTCGAGATAGGAGCCCACCATTGCGTCAAGCGTGAACTTCGAAGCCCTTGCAGTGGCTGCCTTGCCTTTTTTCACTGCAAGCTCAGGGTCGGACAGGAGCCCTAATGCGGCGCCAATGAAGCCATTCGCATTCCCGATCTCGCCTATCAGCGAGCCACCTTCATCCTGCCCTATCAGCTCTGATGCTGCGCCTGTGTCAAATGCCACTGCGGGGGTTCCGCATGCCATTGCCTCGCAGGTCACAAGGCCGAACCCCTCATATCTGGATGGGTTCACCAGCACATCCGCGGCGCTGTAAAGATAAGGCATGTCCGGAAGGCTGGTCTTGGTTGCAATCATGTTGGGCTTCATCATGCCCCTGAGGTTTTCAGGAACCGTGCCGTTTACCACGAGCGCAGTGTCTTTGCCCAGCCGGTCTGCAAGCTTGAGAAGAATGTCAAACCCCTTGTGGTCCATGCTCATCCTGCCGCAGGCAAGTGCGATTTTCCCGTATTTTTCCAGCCCCAACCTGCTCTTTGACTCTTCTTTCTGCTTGGGTGAAAAGAGTGCAGTGTCAATTCCGTTGTAGAGCGTACTCACCTTCTTCCTATCGCACCCGTAGTGCCGCTCCATCTCAGAAATCTGCCTGTCAGAGACAGCAGCCAGGTGCCTGACTCCATCGCATGCGTTCTGCTCAAACCTTTTCTGCGTAAGCCCGCTGTAGATTTTCTTGAATGCGGACAGCTTCACATTCTCCATGTACTGGGCTATGGTGCCGTGCATGGTAACAAGAGCTGGCTTGCGCGTTTTCTTGCCAATGACAAGCTCGGACGCCCAGCCATGCGCATTGATTACGTCAAAGCCATCCAAGTCCCATTTCTTCCGGAAAAGAAGCAGCAGCGCCGGAATATGCCCGAGGCGCGAGTATTTGTGAGACTCCTCCTCCGAAAGCGACAGGATTTCAACCTGGGCCCGTTTCTTGGACAGGGCGGATGCAAGGTCGGAAACTATGCGCTCCTGCCCTCCAAGCACTGCGGACGGATGGTAGGGCGTCAGAAGTGCTATTCTCATATGGAAGAACCCGCGGCAGAGCAATTATTTTTTCTTGATTCCTTTCCAGGCCTCCAGGAACTCATTCACCGTTTTTTCGGTCTGCGGGTTTTCAGCCATCTGGCGCAGGAATTTCGGAGGCACTGTCACTATGTGGGCGCCTGCCTGCATGGAACGGTTTACGTCCAGAAGAGAGCGCATGGAACCGGAGATTATCTCGGATTTGCAGCCCCAAAGCCTGAACGTTTCGGCAGTGTCCTTGATGACTATGAACGGGTCGTAGCCAAGGTCCCCGATCCTGCCGTAGAAAAGGCTCACATAGGTGGCCCCTGCCTTGGCAGCCAGCACCGCCTGGTTGTATGACATGGCGCAGGTCACGTTGGTCTTTATGCCCTTTGCCTTGAGCGCCACGGTTGCCTTGAGCCCTGCGGGGATTACGGGCACCTTGATGACAATGTTCTTTGCCCAGGCGGCGTATGCAGTGCCCTCCTTTACCATGCCCTCGAAGTCATTGGTGGTGACCTCCACGCTTACCGGGCCAGGCACTATCTTGCATATTTCCTTTATCGTGGGCTCCAGCTCGTTTCCGTCGCTTGCGATTATCTTAGGGTTGGTAGTGACGCCGTCGATTATCCCCCAGGATGCGAACTCGCGTATTTCCTCAACCTTCGATGTGTCTGCGAATATCTTCACCCCATCACCTTCCGTCGTAATATAGGTGTATATGGATATAATCTTTTTGAGGCAGTTATCTTCAGGGTACGGATAAGTGTCGGTATGGTCTCAATTTGCGTAATTGGCTTGTGGCATCTGGGCTGCGTCACTGCCGCGTGTCTTGCTAGGAACCACAAAGTCGTGGGTTACGACAGGGACAAAAAAACCATAGAAGCCCTCAACAAAGGTCAGCCGCCGATCGCCGAGCCCGGTCTTGCGGAGGCGATCCAATATGCGGCGAAGAAGGGCAAGCTTTCATTCACTTCTGATCAGAAGCTGGCGACAGGTGGTGCGGAAGTATTCTATATCGCCATCGACACTCCTGTAAATGAAAAGGACGAGGTGGACATTTCCCTGGTCGAGGGCGCATTAGAGGCACTGCTCCCAAGCCTCAAGGAAAGCAGCCTGGTCATAATCTCCAGCCAGGTTCCAGTCGGGACCTCGCGCGCCCTGCTGCTGCGAATGCGGAAAGCTGGCAAGAATGCTGTTCTTTGCTACTCGCCGGAGAACCTGCGGCTGGGAAGTGCCCTTGAGGCCTTCCTTAAGCCCGAACGTCTGGTGCTCGGGGTTTCAGATCCTTCAGCCAAGCCTTTTCTTGAGAAGGTTTTTGAAGGGGTTTCGGGCGAGCGGTTGTATATGGATCTGGAGAGCGCCGAAATGGCAAAGCACGCCATGAACGCATACCTCGCGACCATGATCTCGTTTTCAGGAGAGGTTTCCGACCTATGCGAAAAGACCGGCGCAAATGCAATACTGGTGATGGATTCACTAAGAAAGGAAAAGCGCGTGAGCTCCCAGGCGCCCATAAGCCCAGGGCTTGGGTTCGGAGGCGGCACGCTGGCGCGCGATGTGCAGGTGATGCGGAGAATCGGCGGGCAGAATGGCCTGAAGACGCCGCTGCTCGACTCGGTGCTGGAAGTGAACCGTGCTCGGATGGGGCTGGTGCAGCGGAAGCTTAAGGATGCTCTCGGAAACCTGAGCGGCAAGACCATCACATTCCTTGGTCTGACGTACAAGTCCGGGACAGACACATTGCGCAGGTCGCTTGCGCTGGATATAATTTCAGACCTGAAAAAGCACGGTGCGAAATTCCGCGCCTACGACCCTGCGATAAAGAAGCCGATTGGAGGCTTCCCTGAAATTACAGTGTGCGGCTCAGCAGAAGAAGCTGCAAAGGGGGCCGACGCGCTGGTCATAACAACCGCATGGGAGGAATTCAGCGGCCTTGACTACAATTCCATCTGCCCCTTGATGCGCAAGCCAGTTATTATTGACGCGCGGAACATAGTCGAGCATGAGCATCTCAGCGGAAAAATAGCCTATTTCGGCATAGGTGTGACGCATGGCAGCAAAAATTGACAAAAAGGTCGCATTGGTGACCGGCGGCAGCCAGGGGATAGGCAGGGCAATTTCAACTGCGTTTGCCAAAAGCGGTTACACAGTAATAATCTGCGCAAGGACTGCCGAAGACGTTGAAAAGGCTGCAACGGAACTTTCCTCGCTGGGCGGCAGGTGTGAGGGACTGGTACTGGACGTTTCTGATGCAGAGGCGATTCGCAGCGCGGTCAGCACGGTCGCAGAATCATACGGGCGCATAGATGTCCTGGTCGCCTGCGCAGGCATTTACGGGCCAATCGGCGTTCTTGAGGAAAACGATTCTTCTGCATGGGAACGGGCGATTCGCGTCAACCTGTGCGGCACGGTCTTCACAGTCCAGGCAGTGCTTCCAACAATGAAAAAGCAGGGGAACGGCTGCATAATAACGCTCGCGGGAGGGGGCGTGGGCGGGCCTTCCATAAAGCCGAATTTTTCCTCTTATGTGACTTCCAAGTTCGCGATCTGTGGCTTCACCGAGGCGGTTTCAAAGGAGCTTGCAGGCACTGGCGTGCGGATAAATGCAATTTCTCCAGGAGCCGTGAACACCCGCTTGCTGGAAGAGGTGCTGTCATCAGGTAAAAAGGCAGGCAAGGCGTTTTATGAATCTTCCAAGAAGCAGAAGGAAACCGGGGGCACCTCCCCCTGGGTTGCTGCCGAGTTTGCGCTGTTCCTTGCAAGCGACGTGGCAAAACACATCAATGGCAAAGTATTGAGCGCGGTCTGGGACAAAAAGGAAAAGCTGTCCTCAATGAAAGACGAGATGAACGGCTCGGTTTACACCCTCAGGCGCATAGACAGCGCGCTTTTCTGGGAAAAGAAAAAACAGGCATAGGTGCGAAAAATGAAGGCAATTGTATTCGGCGGCGCAGGTTTCATAGGGAGCGAGCTTGCGGAAAAGCTCATTTCCGAAGGGAATTCCGTCACAGTTTTTGACAGCATGTACACAGGCAAGATGGAGAACCTCTCCGGCTGCTCGAGCAAGAAGGGCTTCAAATTCATCAAAGGCGACATGAGGAAACTGGAAGAGGTGAAAAAGGCGCTCAAAGGGCAGGACATCGTTTATCATCTTGCAGCGAATGCCGATATACGCGGAGGCATGGAAAACACCTTTCTGGATTTCGAGTACAATGCAATAACTGTTTACAACTGCCTGGAGGCCATGCGGCTTGCGGATGTGAAAAAAATAGCATTCACTTCATCCTCTGCTGTTTATGGTGAGCCGGGAGTTTATCCCACTCCCGAATCCTACGGCCCGCTCCGGCCAACCTCGCTTTACGGAGCCTCCAAGCTTGCCGCAGAGGGATACGTTTCGGCATTCTGCGAAACTTTCGGTATACAGGGGTTCATTTTCAGGTTTGTGAACATACTCGGGGCGAAGAATAACCACGGAGTGGTGGGTGACTTCATAAGGAAGCTCACGAAAGACCCGAAGAAGCTTGTGGTGCTTGGCAGCGGAAAGCAGCGCAAGTCCTGCCTGCATGTGTCCGACTGCCTTACTGGGATTGACGCTGGCGTGAAGCACGGTAAGCAGGCGGTGAATTTCTACAACATAGGCAATGACGACTGGGCTTATGTTGACCAAATTGCCGACCAGGTGGTTGCGGCAATGGGTTTCAAAAACGTCAAATACGAGCACACTGGCGGCGAGCGCGGATGGGCGGGGGACATGCCATTCGTTTTCCTGGACAACAAGAAGCTGCGCGGGTGCGGATGGAAGCCGACCCTGGATTCACAGCAGGCGGTTTTCAGGGCCGCAAAGGAGATGCTTTCTGCTCAATCAATAGAGGACAAGCACAAGCAGCACTACTGATGCCGGTGGTATTTTGGGCAAAGGAATCACAGGGCTCATCCTCTCGGGCGGTCTGGGCACACGCATGAGGCCGTTCACGCTTCATACGCCAAAGTGCCTGGTCGAAGTTTATGGCAGGCCATTTCTAGACTACCAGCTTGAGCTTCTTGCTGCAAAGGGGGTTTCACAAGCCATACTTTCAACCGGCTATCTTGGGCACAAAATCGAGGACTATATGGGTTCTCATTCAACTCACGGCATTAAAGTGGAGGTCAGCCATGAAAAAGAGCGGCTGGGCACAGGCGGGTCGATAATCAATTCCCT
>JAHFEN010000152.1 GCA_023248455.1 Microcaldota archaeon
ACCGTTTCTCTCAATGTTCTGCTAGGTTCAGTTATAATGTGTCTATTCATGGTTCTTTGTATAACTACTAGCTAGATATATAGTATTTGACATAATTTTTTGACAAATAGCTAGTTTTTTAAATAGAATTAACTATATGTACAATATGAGTGACGGAAAATTGAAAATCGACAAAAAGGACAGGCGCATACTTTACGAGCTGTGGAAGGGCTGCAGGCGGCCCCTTGGCGAGATTGCAAGGGAAGTCGGCGTGTCCAAGCAGGCTCTGCACTACCGGATAAACCGACTCATGATCAAAGGCGCAATTTCAAGCTTCATAACCGCAATAAACGTGGCAAAGCTGGGCTATTCCAACCATGAGGTGTGGATGCAGCTGAAGACATTAGCGTCGGCAAAAAGGCAGGAATTTCTGGATTACCTGCATAAAAATCACAATATCAGACTGGTTGCGGATTGCGGCGGTAAATATGACCTGCTTATTGGGATTTTGGCTGAAAACACCATCCAGTTCAATAACATTTTCAAGGAAATCCAGATGAAGTTCCCAAACATCATCAAGAACCACGTCATTCTCATTTCCACGGATTTTTACGCTTACCCTAGGTCCCATCTTATTGGGTTGGAGGAGAGGAAAAAGCCGCACAACATACTTGGGGAGCCAAAAAGGGTGGCATTGGGAACCACTGAAATCAAGCTTCTTTACCATATTGCAAATAATGCCAGAATATCCACTGTTGAACTTGCGAAAAAGGCAGGCGTAACGACTACTACAGTGCGCTCAAAGCTGAAAAGGCTGGAATCTGAAGGGGTAATAGAAGGATACACCATACAGCTTGAGCATTCCGAAATCGGCTTTGAGAACTATGAGCTTTTCGTGTCCCTGCATGATATGAACGAGCAGAAAGAAAAAGAAATCGAGGAATATTGCCGTTCCAATCAATATTCGACATATCTTATCAAAACCATAGGCAAGTGGGACCTGGATATTGGCTTTGACGCTAAGGACGGAGAACACTTCAGGCACATGCTAAGCGAATTCAGGGACAGGTTCAGCGATGTCATAATTGACTACGATTTCGTATCCATACTAAACTGGAGCAAATTCACCTATTATCCTTTCAAAGAGTAGCTAGTCAATTCTCGCGTCAATCACAACCTGCACAGTCGTTTTGGAGTAGGGCCGCACCACCCTTCGGATGAGGACGCTCACTTTCCTTCCCAGTTTTAATGCAGCGTCTTCAAGTTCCTTCTTCGACTTCTCGTACGGATTTGCCATATCTCCGAACGAGTAATAATGCAGTATGCCTCCTTTTTTCAGGCAGGGAATGCAGTATTTGAGGAAGCCCATGCCGTCCTTTGGCAGTGGCATGGCGACCCTGTCTGCACAGCCCCTGTACTCGCCCGGCAGGAGCTTGGAAACGTCTCCCTTAAGTGCGATGACATTACTGCACCGGTTCCTTTCGATATTCGATTTGAAGTATTTGGCTGCTGCCGGATTCAGCTCAATTCCAACCACTTTTGCAGTTGGCACAGATTTGGCAATGCGGATTGCGAATGGCCCTACCCCTGCAAATGGCACTAGGGCATGCTCGCGCGGCTGGACGAGTGAGGCAATCCTCCCTCTCTCAGTCCCAAGGCGCGAGGAAAAGTAAGTCTTATTGATATCCAATTCAAATTCGCAGCCGCCTTCCCTGTAAATTGTGTGAGTGCGCTTCGCGCCTGCTATTACCTTTATTGGCCTGATACGGAATTCGCCTGCGGTTCCCCCTGTTTTCTTTGCAACCACCTTTACGTTATGGTGGTTCTTCATTATAGCAGAGGCAATCAGTTTTTGTTTTTTTGCGAGTGCTGGCGGAATCTCAACAACAGCAATGTCGCCCACGATGTCAAACGATTTTACAAGCTCGTCAAGCTCTTCAGAAGTTAGCTTGCCTTTCAATTCTTCGCCAAGCGATTTTCCATATTCCTCGCGTTTCATGAGCTTTTTTTCAGCAAATGCAAAGCCGGCAGTTCTCTTCTTCACAGCAAAGAAGACGAACTTCTCGTCTCGCGCGGGAACATAGGAGCCGTCCAGCAATTCTTTTGAGAGGAGTTTCTGCCTTACAGCTTCAGCCCTTTCCCTTTCAACCTTAACGCAGAGGACCAACCAAACACCTTATGAAACCAGTATGCTCGGCTTTCCTGGAAGCGCATTTTTAGCCTTGGGAACATCGGTTTCATCCTCCATGCAGAAGGAAATTGTGGCACCGAATTCTTTTTCAAGGAGCCTGACCGCACTTTTCAGGGCTTCCAGCTCGAATTTTGACGTTTGAGTATCTCCAAGGCTGCCAACGTTCTTCATGTATGATGCAAGCACTTTGGCACCCTGGGCAGCATGCTGCTTTATTTCCTGGTCAGCCATGGCAGCTTTCATCGCAATATCGAACTTCTTTTCCTTTGCCGCAATTTCGCGGAGATTTCTCTTCCAGTCTGAAGCAACGAACAACCCTATTCTCTCTGGTTTCTCCATTTTCACAAGCTTGAGGATGGACTGCACATCTTCCTTCACCTTGAGTATATAGTCTTCAGCCTGCTCAAGCGATTCATCTACCTTTTTCTTATCGCCTGCGGGCATTTGAGCAATCGAAACAAAGTCAGCATCCTTCACATAGAGCTTCTTGCCAAGCTGCTGCCACATTTCTTCAGCCTCGTGAGGCATTATCGGCGCAATCAGCGGCACCCAAAGCTCGAAGAATTCGCGCAGCTTTGGTTTTGGGGCGCGCTTCAAATACCACTGAAGGTCATTCACCGTATTGTAAAAGAGCTCAAGCGAAAGTTCGCGTAGCTG
>JAHFEN010000153.1 GCA_023248455.1 Microcaldota archaeon
GATCTGCAGAAGGCATGGAACTCACCACAAAGACAAGCGGGCTTTACAAAGAGCGTGTGAGAACCAGGCCAAAAATTATTGAAATGATGAGACGGGCGATTTTGAAAAAGGACCTTGAAGCTTTCCTGGAGCTCACCATGAGGGAGTCCTCGCACATGCATGCAGTCATGCTTGACTCGTTCCCGCCTATAATGTATCTTAACGATGTCTCGCGGGAAATAATCTATGCCGTGCACGAGTTCAACAGCAAGCGCGGAAAGATATGCGCTGGCTACACATTTGACGCAGGCCCGAATGCTCACATCTACACTGAGGAGAGGCACGTCAATGAGCTGAAAGACCTGCTTTGCGGCATTCCGGGGATACAGAAAATAATGGTCTGCAGGGCAGGCGAAGGTCCGAAGAAGATCAAGTGATTATTGCCGAGAACCGTGCTTTTTCACATCCTATTTCAGCTTCGCTGGAATGCCTGACAAGAAGCGTCACTGGAGGCTGCCATGCTTCTTGACATCCGAGTGCAGGGCGCTGCACTTCTGTGAAAAACACTATTGCCTACTGCCGTGCTTTTTCACATCCCATATGTACTTGCCCATCCTCACTGGAGTGACCGTTATTTCGAATCCGTAGCCGTGCTCCCTGAGGAAGCCCGCAAGGCGCTCGTTTATGTTGTCTGAGACAGGGTCGTTGTTCATCCAGGTGGTGGATTTGCCGACGTGCAGGCAGTCTGCAACCAGGCCGGCATCCAGGTCGGAAACGCCAAACGACATCACTGTGTCGTGCACCTCTTTAGGATTTGGCTTCGGCACTGATACCTGCTGAGCAATTCCTTCCATCTGATCGCCTCTTCCGTATATTGGCAAAAAAGGTTTTTGAAGCTTTGCTGGGGAGATTTCATGTGGAAAAATCCTGCGGAGCGGTAATTTTCCGGCTCGAGGACGGAAGCAGGCTCTACCTCCTCCTGCACTACGAGGAGGGGCATTGGGACTTTCCAAAGGGGCACGTTGAGCAGGGCGAAAGCGAGGAGCAGACTGTGAGGCGGGAGGTCGAGGAGGAGACCGGAATTGCGGAGCTTCACTTCGAACCCCTTTTCAGGGAGAGAATATCCTATTTTTTCAAGCGGAACGGGAAAAGCGTGCCAAAGGAAGCGGTTTTTTTCCTGGCAATGGCCCAGAAAAAGGAGGTCAGGCTCTCAAATGAGCACATCGGCTTTGTCTGGCTCCCCTATGAGTCGGCGCTGAAGAAAATCACCTACAGGAACGCAAAGGAGCTGTTGGGAAAGGCAGAAAAAGCGCTATCTTTGCCTTGAAATGAGGCGCAGCGTCAGCCTTTTGAGCGCCTGCGAACGGAAATCCTTGGCAATGAGCGCGGCTTTTCCGCTTATGGCGCTTTTGCTGTTGGTTGTAGTAAGCGCAATGCACGGCATGCCTGCCACAAGAGCAGCCTCGAAGCCAGCAGGAGCATCCTCGAAAACCAGGCATTCGCCAGGTTTTACGCCAAGCTGCCTGGCTGCGAGGAGAAAGAGGTCTGGGGCGGGCTTTCGCCTTTTCACATCGTCAATCCCGAAATAGACGAGGTTTGGCAGGCCGATTGAGCGGATTGTTGCAGCAATTATTTCTCGTTGGCTGCCAGACGCAATTGCCATTTTGATTCCTTTTTTCTTCAGCAGGCGGTAAAATCCGCTGAAGCCCGGGACTGCCGGAAGGCCCCTTTCCCTTATGTGGCGCGAGTAGATTTCCGCCCTTTTTGCAACCCATTCGCCAACATCTTCACGTATGCCGTTGCGCCTGAATACGTCTTCGATTACCGCGAATGCACCCACCGCAGTGTAGTGCTTTGCCCAGTGAGCCTTGCTTACCTGCACACCGAAATTCAGGAATATTTTGTTGAAGGTCCGCCTCTGCGCCCCTTCGCTGTCCACAATGACTCCGTCCAGGTCGAAAATGACTGCCTTGATGGATCTGACTTTTGAAATAGGGACAAATTTCATGTGAACCGCCAAATTCAGTAGTCCACGCCTGCCCTGGAAAGCACGCCATTGTCAAACGGGTGCCTGACCTTGCCGACGTAGGTAACATAGTCTGCAGCCTCCTCAATGGGCTTGGTCGCGCCCCTGCCTGTGAGGATGAGCTCGCAGGAAGGATGTTTCTTGGAAATAAGCGCAAGAAGCTGCTCTTCGCTTATGAGCTTCTCAAGGATTGCCCAGAATATTTCATCAAGCACTACCAGGTCATATTTTCCTGATGAGGAGAACTCGCCTGCTTGTGCAAATGCTTCTGCCACCAGCTGCCTGTCCTTTTCGTTTATCGCAAAGCAGTCCTTGCAGAAGATCACGAAGCCTTTTTCGGAAAGCATGCGCTCGTGCTTTTGATGGTTGGGGCAGTGCTTGGTTTTGGAAACCACGGTTATTCCAAGCTTCTGAAGTGAAGAAAGCTCGCCTGAAAGGCCGCCCTTCAGGAACTGCATGAATGCCACTCGAAGCCCCCTGCCTGCAGCGCGGGCAGCTATCCCCACTGCCGAAGTGGTCTTGCCATTCCCGTCGCCCGTGAGCACGTGCACCAGGCCTTCTTTGCGCTGCATAAAGGAAAGATGGGGGATAAAGTTAATTATTCCATCCGCCAAATTCCGTTCATGAGGGAGGGTGAGCTCTGGAGGGCAATGCCGGATGGCGCTGTCAGCTGCTATTTGTGCCAGAGAAGGTGCTACATAAAGCCAGGCGGGATAGGCCAGTGCCATGTCAGGAAAAACTCGGACGGCAAGCTCTATTCCATGAACTGGGGGAAATGCGTTTCATACAATGTTGACCCTATTGAAAAAAA
>JAHFEN010000154.1 GCA_023248455.1 Microcaldota archaeon
GAGCCCCCCATGTCTGAGGACGGCATAGGCAAGGGCAAGACAATAACAAGCTACTCTTTCATTGCCGACGGAGTGCCTGCAAGCGTGACAATTACCGATACGGAAAAGGAAAAGTACTATGCAATTCAACTCGTGGAGTTCGGGACAGCGACAAAAATCTTCCTGGACCTCATCAAGGATGAGCTTCTGCGCGCCCTTCCGGCAAGCGTGCAGAATGAAGTGTCGGATGTTGAAAAGGCGGCTGCGGTGCGCGAGGAATTCCGCTCGCTAATACAGAAATACCTCTCGCAGTTCCGCCTTGGCAAGGAATCGGAGGATGTGCTTGTGGGCGTGCTGCTGCACAAGCTCTTCGGCCTGGGCGAGATGGACATACTCAACCAGGATGACTGGCTGGAGGAAATAATAATCAACAACTCAAAAGCCCCGCTCGGCGTTTACCACAGGAGGTACGGCTGGCTCAAGACCAACATATACATGCCGGACGAGGAGTCGATATTCAACTATGCATCCCAGATAGGCAGGAGGGTGGGCAGGCAAATCGCAGTGCTCACGCCCATACTTGACGCGCGGCTTGAAACAGGCGACCGTGTCTGCGCCACGCTCATGCCGATTTCATCTCACGGAAACACGCTCACCATCAGGAGATTCGCAAGAAGCCCATGGACGGTAGCCAACCTGGTCGGGGATCCCGGCTATTCCATGACGCCTGAAATGGCGGGCATGCTCTGGCAGGCAATCCATTACGAAATGAACATCATAATAGCCGGAGGCACGGCATCAGGCAAGACAACTGCGCTAAATGCGTTGGCATCATTCATCCCGCCAAACCAGCGCATTGTCACAATAGAGGACACCCGCGAGCTGGTGCTGCCGCCCTACCAGTGGAACTGGGTCCCGCTTCTCACGCGGAATCCGAACGCTGAAGGCCTGGGTGAAGTATCTATGCTGGACTTGATGGTGACATCGCTGCGCATGCGGCCCGACCGCATCATACTGGGAGAAATGAGGCGCCAGCGCGAGGCAGAGGTCCTTTTCGAGGCAATGCACACAGGGCACTCGGTCTGCTCCACGCTCCACGCCGACACAGGCATGCAGGCGCTTCGCAGGCTCACCACCCCTCCAATCGACCTGCCCCCGTCCGACCTTGACGCAATCAACCTGCTTGTGGTGCAGTACCGCGACCGCAGGAAAAACATACGCCGCACCCTTGAAATCTGCGAAATAATGACCGGCGCAAGGGACTCGGAACTCTCCACCAACGTGATTTACCGCTGGAGGCCCCGCAGCGACACGTTTGACATGGTGGGCGAGCCGAACAAGTACCTCAAGGAGCTCAACCTGCACACTGGAATGACAAAGGAGGAGATATTCGCGGACATAAAGAACCGCGCCACCATAATCAAGTGGATAATAAACAACAAGCTCACTGACATCGAGTCAGTGGGAAGGATAATGGCGCTCTACTATGGCAAGCCCAAGGAAATACTGGAGATTGCCAAAAAGTCAGGAGCTGACAAGGGCGACGTGAGAAAGACGCTCCAGGATGCGAACTGAAGAGCGGGACGCGGCTGATGCACATGCAGATAAAGAGAATACCCTTCATGCTCCTGCCCCTGTCATCAATGAAAGGGCTTGGCTCGCGCTTTCGCGGCTTGGGCCTTCGAATCCTTGCGTTTTACCCGAGCGTGCGCTATGACCTCCGCTCGCTTGGTGTGGAAAGCCCTCCTGAGAACTACTGCGCAGTCGCCTTTTTCTCGGCCCTGATATGGTCGACGATCCTGGCCACTGTGATCGGCGCCTTAATGTTTATGGTGGGCGGAACGCTTCCCATGCCAGTGAAAATACTAATGCCTTTCCTGGCATTCGTTGTGGCAGCTGGCCTTGTGCTTGTGCTGCACCTGGCTTACCCAAGGATAATCTCGGGCTCGATCGCCGCAAAAATCGACCGCGAGCTGATTTTCGCCATGCGAGACATGCTGATTCAGATTTCCTCAGGCGTGCCATTCTTCACCGTGGTGGAGAACATCGGAAGCTCGAATTACCCATTCCTCTCCGATGAATTCAAGGAGGTTGCGAACAAGGTCAAGGCAGGCGCGCCGCTTCTTGATGAAATAGAGGGCATGGCGATACGCACAGAGTCGGAGTACCTGAAGAAGACAACATGGCAGCTGGTCACGGCAATCCGCACAGGCGCCAACCTTTCCACCACACTGAAGAGCATAGTGAAGGTGCTGGTGGACTACCAGTTCTCGCTTTCAAAATCCTTCAACGCAGAGCTGAACTTCATTATTCTCGTGTACCTGATGGCAGCCGCAGTGCTTCCCACGATAGGCACCACGGTTCTCGTGATTTTCTCGGTGTTCGGCATGCTCGGAATCACAAGCGAGGTGTTCCTGGGGATAATCGGCCTGAGCTTCTTCGGGCAGATCGGCATAATAGCATATGTCCACTCTAAGAGGCCGAATATATTCGCGTAAATAAGGTGAAGCCAAAATGGCAATATGCGCGCCTGGAAAAAGGAAGGCCTATGCGGCAAGGCAGAAGTGAGAACCATGGCAAAATACACGATGGACAAGCGGTTTTCCTCCTTCTTCAGGCCACATGCCAAGGACAGGATCACCCAGCTTCTAACCTACGCAGGCATAGAGTCCAACCCTGAAGTATGGCTTGGCTCGCGCATATTCATCATCCTGCTGTTTGCGCTGGTGGGCGCGCTCCTTCCTTTCTCGGTGTTCTAGTATTTCGACCTGTCGCACCTCCCGCTCCTTTCAAACGAAAGCCTTCCGGCAAAGATTGTGGCGAGTTTCAT